>NZ_SMSC01000029.1:0-48274 GCF_004359955.1 Candidatus Thiosymbion oneisti | reverse complement strand
AATATTTACCACTACCGCTGGTGTAGCTGTGTGAGCTGAGGAGTTGTGGTGGGAGTGTATGGAATGCCAGTGACACGACTAGCACCTTCTGGCGTCGCAAGTTGACGATCGAGATACTGTGTATATGCAGTATCCTGCTGACCATCTATGTCCACGAAAATGATTGGGTTATTGGACATACTTACGTATGGATTTTGAGCGAGCATTTGGCCTTCGTTAAATTTTTCTTCCGATTCGATCAGTTTAAACAATGCAGGGTCTACGCTCGTCCACCTCCCCAACCACGCCGCATAATACCGCGCCCCGTGGTAATAAAAGCCACTCTCCTCATCCCGCTCCTTGCCCGTATATCGATACCGCTTTCTCGGTATCTCCGTTTGACGGCGCACCGCTTGATACGACGTACTGTCATAGGGTGTGTATTCCTCGTAGGAGATGATCTGCGCCACATCGTCCAGCTCCAGACTGGCCGAGCCGAGGTGGTTGCCGAGCTGGTAACGGATGAGCTGCCGCGGCACGCCGGGTTCGTTGCCCTGGGTGCGGGTCTCGACCAGGGCAATCCGTTGCTGGTCGTCCATGATGTGGAGCGTCTCACGCACCAGACCGTTCGTACCCGGCTTGCGGTAGAGCTCGAAACCACCGAGATAGATGCGCTCATCCTTGATCCGGCCGTTTGCCAGCTCGGTGACCTTACGGGTGCGTTGTCCGTCCGCGCCGTATACATACCAGGTACGCTCTCCCTGACGATGCCCGCCGTCCGTGTCCTCGTCATTCACCGCCTGCCGTTGGGTCATCTGCAGTTGGTCTTCGAAGTCCCACTGCATGGTTTGCAGGTGGGGCATGCACAGCATGTTGCCGTGGGTGTCATAACCGTCGCCGGCGGTGCTGTAGGTCTCGGTGGTCGCACCGATTGCCGTACTGGTCAGGCGGTTGCTCTGTCTGCCGGGCTCAAGCTGGCTGCTCTCCTTGTAGTCGTAGATCCGCGTCCAGCCGGGATGGGTCGGGTCGCTGCCGCGGTGCTGCGTTTCTAAAAAATTGCCGACGGCGTCGTAGAGGTAGCGTTCCAGGTAGGTGCCCATGGCGTTGCCGTCGCCGGGGTGGAGCAGGCCGACACGGGGCGCGTCCTTGTGGGAGTGTGGAACCGGAGGACCGTCAACCTGCCCCAGATGCTCGCGGCCCGTCGCCTCGATCAGCCGGTAGACGGCGTCGTAGGTGTAGTCGGCGCTCGGCTCGATGCGTCGGTTCTTGAAGTAGGCGGTCTGCTGGGCATGGTCACGGATGTGGGTGATGTTGCCCGCGGGGTCGTAGCTGTAATGCAGGTTCTGTATCTGGCAGCCGGGCCATCCAGCGGGCGGCGGTTGGGGGCAGTCGTCGGAAAAACCGCTGGCGTCGCGCCGGGTGAGCAGGTGTACCAGGCGGAAGGTGAGGGGGTCGTATTCGTAGGTGGTCACGGCACCGTTGCCGTAGGCGATCAGCTCTCTCTGGCCCTTGGCGTCGTAGTCGATGTTCGTAACGGCGTGCAGGCTGGCCGTGGCCGGATCGAGTAGATTACCGGGCTCGGTATCCCGATTGAGCCAGGCATGCACCTGTTCCAGCAGGTTGGCGTCGTTATAGATCGGCTGAATGACGTTGATCGTGGCGCCGGGCTGGTCGCTATGGGGAGAAATCAGCTGGGTCGGACGATTGAAGGCGTCGTAGCCGGTGCGGCTGGTATAGGTCTCCGCTTCGAGGGGCACGGCGCTCGACCAGTCCAGGGTGGTCTTGTAGGGTTGCGCGAGCTGGCGCCGGCTGCGCAGGAGGTTGCCTTTGAAGTCGTAGTCATCGCTTACGACGACGCCCGCTTGGTCGAAGAGCTCGACGACTTGGCCGCGCAAGTTTCTGTCTTCCGGGTTCGGACGGGATTCGCCATAGACGCTGCGCCCGACGAGGATCTCTGCCCCGCTGCCTTCGCGCAGGAAGGAGTCGGTCGGCCGCCGCAGCGGGTCGTAGGCGGTGCGGAACCGGTGGTCGCGGCTGTCCCAGACGTAGAGGGACTTGCCGGCCACGTCGCCCAGCATCCAACGCTCGCCCGCTTCCATGCTGGCCTGGTAAATACGGTTGCCGAGCAGGTCGTAGTCGTAGCGCATGACGACGCGGTCCTTGGCGTCGATGACCTCGCATTGGTTGCCTTCGATGTCGAGGACGAGCCGCGTGCGATGGAACTCCTCGACGGGAGACATATCCACAGGCGTGTCGCTGTGCTTGAACTTGTTGTGAGCGATGGTAAGAAAGGTGCGGCCCAGCGAGTCGGCGTGGGCGACGGTGGGTGTGTCGGCATGGGCTCGGGTCTTCTCGGCGGCCCGTCGCTCGTTGGCGCGATCGGTTGCATCCGGATACAGCGCCGCGAAGGCAACCGCGTGGGCCGCGTCGGTCCGCAGGGCATGCCAGGTGGGCAGGTAGTCGGCAGTGGCCAGGCGGCGGAAGTAGTGGCCCACGTCGGGATCGGTCCGGGGGTCGGCGATCAAAGCGGTGTCGTTGACGTCCCAGGTCGCTTGCCGCCAGGGGTCGAAGACGACCTTTTCCCAGGTGTGATTGGGGTGCAGGGTGGCGACGACCCGTTCCACCGGGTCGTAGAAGAGCACCGGGCTGACGCCGATCCTGGTGTCGAACTCGAAGCGGTGGGTGTCCGTAAAAAAGGGTGGGTGTCCGTAAAAAAGGGCTCGTACTGGCGGACGGGCTTGCCCTTGTTGTTGAACACCGTCCAGCCGCTGCCGACCCAGCGCGGGCTGACTTCGTCGGGCGTCGTCACGGGCCGGCCGTCGGCGCCGACGATGATCTTGCCACCGGCGTCGCGCTGAGGTACCGGGCCAGGTTCGGCTTGGATCTTTTTCTGGATCTCGCGGCCGAAGCCGTCGGAGTAGGAGAAGCTAACCTGTATCTTCGATTCTTCATTGTCGGCCAGGTCGCTGAGGTGGGTCTCGCGGGCAAGGGTGGCGGCAACGGTGGGCGGTTTCTTTGCCGGATCGGGCTCGCGCCGGTAGGCGGTCAGGTCATAGACGACCCGGCTGGTGGCATCCCCGAGCAGCCTGGCCGCCGGCGGCCCCTTGGGAGCGGCCAGGAAGCGGTCGATCTCCGCCTGGGTGAGGTCGGCACAGAATCCGTCCAGCGAGTCCCCTTCGACGGGTGCAGGAGAAGGCTTACCCATGACCGCGGTGCCGACGACCATGCCGAGGGCGTCGAATGCGACCGCCGAGCGGTTACGGTTGGGGTCCATAACCAGCGCGGGCTGTAAGACGCGATAATCTTGGCCGTGCTTTACCAGCGGCTTTGTCGGATCGGGGTCGCGTTCCCCGACGGTGATACGGTTGTCCAGGGCGTCGCGCGTCTCCTGCACCAAGAGATCATAGGTATCGTAACCAACAAAGCTCTCCGTACTGACCGCATCGCTGTGAAAAGAATCGCGGTAGCGGTGGGGCAGGAAGAAGTGCTCCCGCGCATAGGCCAGCTCTTGTGGCGGCGATGCGTCCGGGTCGGGCGAGAAAAAGAGCTGCCCGGAGGGAATCCACCAGTCGACGCCCCCCTCGGTGTGGACATAACGGCCCTCCTTTTCGAGCATGGTGTCGCCCGCGCGTTCGCCGTAGATCTCGGCGACCAGGCCGGGCGTGAAGGCGAGCTTGTAGGTCTCGAAGGGCACGGCCAGCGGTTGCAGCTCGCCGAGCGGCAGTGGGCCGGCGAGGTCGTCGCGGCGGTAGTAGGTGCGCTCGTGCTCGATGAGGCGTTTTTGCACCGATCCGGCCGTTGGCTTCTCCTCGTAGCTCAGCGTGGTCGCCGCTTCGCCGGCGTCCAGGATCTCGTCGAGGGTGAAGCGGTTGCGTTCGGCGGGCAGGCTCAGCCCGGTGAGCTCATAGGTACGCGACTCACAGGGCAGCGGGGTGCGGTGGGTATCGGCGGCATCGACCGCGTTGGTGACCCGGTTTTCGGCGTAGGTGATGTGGAGCTGGGTCTGCTGGGCCTGATCCGCCGGGGCCAGGGTCGGGTCCGGCCAGCGGCGCCCGTATCCGATGGCGGCGGACTTGAGGACATTGCCGTAGTCGTCCACTGCGAGGGTCAGCGCATGACCGCTGCGCGGATCTTCGGGATTACGCTCGTAGTGGTGGCTAAGTGATTCCCGCGCGTGGGTCAGGAAGACCCCGTGAGGGTTGCTGCCCCGCGGTTGCATCATGCGGACAGTAAAATTCTGCTCGGTGACCGTGTACGGGTGTGGCTGCTTGTCCGTGCCGTCCAGGGCATACACCTCTTGTCGCAGCATGGAGCCCTTGAGGGCGCGGCAGGCCTCGCGCTCCTCGTCTGCCGTCAGGCCGGCGGGCAGGATGGTGTCGGGCAGGAGTTCGCCGGCGATGAATTGTTCGAGTGCGATTGGGTCGAGCGCGGCCTGGTCGGTGGGGGCACCGTAGTAATCGCGGGTGTGCTGGCGGCTGATCCGCTCGCGCCCCGAATAGGCACCGGTATGGAACCAGGTCTTGGTATGCACCGGTGGAATATGGGAGGCTTCATCCAGATTCGACGCACAGCCGATACTGATCTTCTCTTCCGGCGTGCCGTCCCAGACGCTTGCCGGTGCGTGGCTGCCCGCGTCTTCGAGCAACAGCACATCGTCCTCGGGTATACCGCTCGTAATGCCCTCGAAGAAGTAATACCAACCGCCATCGACATGGATCGATGGCTTGATGGCAATGATGGGCCGAAACCTGAACTGCCAGACGCCCCGGATCTGGCAGGTGGCGGGTTGACCGATCGCGTATTTGGGGGCTTGTGACTGGGGCGCACCGTCCGCGGCATGCTCGGCGATGCCCGCTGATCCGAGGGCGCCGAGCTCTTCCGTATCCCACTGCTCGACCATGCCGAAGCCGCGGAATTCGCGCTCCGTGCCATCAAAGTAGCCATGGTGGTAGGCATAGCGGGTGACGAACCGATTGCCGCTGATGCGGTCGCGGGTCTCGACGCGCTCGACGACCTGCACCGGGAAGGGCAGCCGGGTCACCCAGGGGGTTCCGGCGAGCTTGTCGGCCAGGTAGAACCTGGTCGAGGGGGCGTAGTGCACCTGGGTCTCCGCGCCCAGATTATTGACCGCTTTGATCAGCAGGTGCGGCTTGGTCCCGCCCATCAGATCGATGTAGCGCATCTGCCGCCGCGCGTCGCCGGGCAGCGGTGACGACCAGACCAGGCAGGCGGTGCCGTTGCCCAGCAGGTCGGCGGTCATGACCGTCGAGAGATTGTCGAGGGGCGGGAAATGGGAGACCTGGCGCGCCTCGCTCAGGCGGTTCCCCGACTGGTTGAAGTAGAGGCGCGGGCCGTCGCGGTGCAGGTAGATGATGTCGTTGGTTCCCGAGCCGTCGATGTCGGCCAGGCGGACGCGGCGCTGGTCGAACTGTTCCGGGTGGTCGAACCAAGGCGCGTTGTCCATGGTGACCTTGGCGCCGAAATGGCCATAGCCCAGGTTGGGCCAGTAGCAGACCTCACCATTACGAAGGCGCACCAGATCGGTGAGACCATCGCCGCACATGTCGGCGAGATAGATGGACTGGGTGGCGTCCGCGAACACGAGGCGCGGGCCTGTTTCTTCATCCAGCGCCCGCATCACCCGCTCGGGAGGGCCAAAGCCCGCTTCGGCCAGGGACCGGTGCCAGAGGAAGGCGTCGTCCTCGGTGATCAGCACGTCGGCATGGCCGTCGCCGTCCAGATCCAGGAACCTGAGATTGGGGTCGCGCATCGCGCGATTGAGACGCGACCTAAAGGGGCGGAAGGGCTGCCAGCCTGCTTCGCCATCGTGCTCGTACAGTCCCGGTGTCGGACCGTCCAGTACCACCAGGTCGGGCTGACCGTCGCCGGCGAGGTCCATGAACTGGGCCTGGCCGCCGGCCAGGGCGAGGTTCGGTTTGGTCGCGACACGCTCGACCGGAGCCAGTCGCGCCTTGACGGCGCCGCTGTCGCCAACCGGGAGCGGGCTGAGATTGGGCTTGTAGAGCCAGGTGTCGTCTTGTTCGGTAAGAACGCCTGGGATGCCTTCCCCGTGCAGGTCGAGCCACTGATAGGTGGACCCATCAAGGCCGACGGGCAGGTTGTCGAGGCTCTCGGGGTCGAGCTCGAGGACCTGATCCTGGATAGCCGCCTTGCTGTACTCGAACTCGACCGGCGGCAGGGATTTCTTGAGGTAGGTAGCGGACCCAACGCCGTCGCGCACACCGGGAGTCTGGGTAGCGTCCTTTACATAGCCCGACTGGGTGATGCGGCGGATGAAGGAGGCGTAGTGCGTGCTGCCCTGGTGTCCCAGCTCGTCCTCGACGGTGACGGGCCGCGCCGGGTCGAGGTCCTGGTAGTCGAACTCGGTCGCCCGCACCAGGCAGGGCTCGGGGCCGAGCTCAGCGAAGCGGTGGAACATCAGGACCCGGTGACACCGGCGATAGGTCCGCACTTCGAAGCCCGGCCGGTATACGGAGAAGGGGTCCGGGCGCACGTCCCAGCTCCCGTGCGAGTCGCTGGAGGCCCGCACGTAGCGATGCTGCTCGGCCTCAGGCCGGGCCGGGTCGAGAGCGACTTCCTGGTAGTGGCCCTCGCCATAGTCGAAGACCACCTCGAACATCCACTCCGCCAACGCCAGGTCCGGTTGCACGAGCCGCGAGATGCGGTTGCCGTACTTGATGCGCTTGAGATAGCGATTGGCTGTGCGCAGACGGTTGCGCTCGTTGGCCTGGTCGAGATCGAGGTTGTCGTCGTTCTCGACCGCGTATTCGTAGCGGATGGCATGGCCCTGGTCGTCGTAGCTCTCGCAGATGAGCCAAGTGAAGATCCGCGTCGGGTCCGCGGGGTCGCAGATGCGGGATCCCTTGTCCTTTCCGTACAGGGTGGTGACATTGTCGCGGGTGATGGAGCGCCAGTGGATCTCCCCGGTTGCGACCTCGGTCCAGCGCTCGATGCGCGCGAACAGGCCTTCGATACGGGGGCGGTAGCGATGGATGATATAGCCCGAGGCGGTGGCGTCGTCCGCGAATCTGGTGCCGTCCGGTTGCAGAACCGGCACCAGGTCTTCAGCACCGGAGCAGAGTGCCTCGCCCGGCTGCGGGTGCGGCTGGAAGGTTGGTGGGCCGAGGCGTTACCGGATCAGCGGGTGTGGCTGCAGGTGGAGTTACAGCGGCGGTATCCATGGATCTTTGTCGGGGAGTCAGGGGCAGGACCAGCTGATAACTAATACCTGTCAACTGAAAACCGATAACTAGTTTTCCGTGCTCCGATAGTCCAGGGTCACCGCTTGGCCGTCCGGCCAGCCGTAACCCAGGCAATACGCGGGTGGACCAGCTGGCCCGTCAATGAGGTCGAGGCACACCACCTCATAGTCGGGCGCCGGCTCCGGCAGCGCGGGTGAGAAGCAGTAGATACCTGGATGGGTCTCACCCTGCGGGGTGGTGTACTGGTAGTCAGGTGCTCCAGGCCACGCTACAGAAATTCAGGATTGTTCCTGGTCCCTCAGCGAGACGCGAAGATTATCGATGAGTCGTGCCGTGCCCAGATAGGCGGCCGTAAGCACCACCAGATCCCGGTCCTCGGTGGTTGCCGGTTGCAGATCCGAGGCCCGGCGAACGCTGAAGTAATCCGGCCTTAGTCCCTCGACCACCAGCTCTTCTATTCCCATGCGTTCCACTTCGCCGGTGATCAGTCCCTCGCGCAGGCGCTCACCGGCTTGACAGAGGGCCCTGTAGAGTGCCGGCGCGCGCGCGCGCTCTGCGGGGGACAAATAGCCGTTGCGCGAGCTCATTGCCAGACCGTCTGGCTCGCGAACGGTGGCCAGCCCTCGCACCTCGACCGGCAGACACAGATCCTCGACCATGCGCCGAATCACCAGCAGTTGCTGATAATCCTTCTCACCAAAAATAGCAATATCCGGCTGCGCCATGTTGAAGAGCTTGCACACGACCGTCGCCACCCCGGCGAAGTGTCCTGGCCGACTTGCGCCGCACAGGATATTCGAGAGCCCCGGTACCTCCACGCGAGTCTGATCTTGGGACCCATGGGGATAAACGGCCTGCACCGGAGGGGTGAAAAGCAGATCCGTACCTTCGGCCTCTAGCAGCTTGCGGTCTTGCTCCAAGGTCCTGGGATAAGATCCGAAATCCTCGTTGGGACCAAACTGCAAGGGGTTGACGAAGATGCTGACCAGGGTACGGTCGGTCACCCTCCGCGCCTCCCGAACCAGGGCCAGATGGCCGGCATGGAGGTTGCCCATCGTAGGCACCAGGGCGATAGATCGGCCACTACGCCGCCATGAGGTCAGACACCGGCGCAACGAGGAGACAGCGTCGATCAGCATCATAGGCATCGTCAGGTACCTGCCGTCTCCTTTTCCATGGCCGGTCGGCGGTCCCGACGCCGACCCTTGCCCTTGGTCGTGCCGGCAGTCATCTCGGTCCGGGTGTGGCCGTTCACCGCTTGGAAACGGGTCCACCAGTCAGCGAGCGCTAAGTCCACTTCGCCCACCTCGGCCCGCAGGAGCAGAAAATCATAGGCCGCACGAAACCTGGGATGGGCCACCAGACGATAAGGGCGTTTGCCCTCGCGCCGTTCGAGACGGGGCTGTAGGGACCAGATCTCTCGCATGGGCAGGGCAAAGCGCTTCGGGATAGCCACCAGGGGCCGCTGACGGGCAAAGGCATCACCCGCGGCCAGTAACATGGCCTCGTTGGCCGCTATGTCCCCCGCAAGCAGTTGGGCAAAGCGCCGGCGCACCGGTTCCCACAGCAGCACCGCAAACAGAAATGCGGGGGTAACCGGTTTTTCTTCCCGGATGCGCCGATCGGTGTTCTCCAGGCCGCGACTGACGAAGGTGATGGGGAAGTTATGATCCTCATGGTCAAGCAACGCATCGGTGGCGGGAAACAGCTGGGCAAAGAGCCGGTAGTGACGCAGCTTCTCGAAGACACACAGGCCCAGGCCGGTCTGGAGCAGCTTCAGGACCTCCTCGAACAGGCGCGCCGGCGGGATGTCCCGGAGCAGATGGCCGAGCTCGAACAGGGGTCGCTCGCAGGACGGATCGAGATTGAAACCGAGCTTGCAGGCAAAACGCACGGCGCGCAGCATGCGCACCGGGTCTTCGCGGTACCGCTGCTCCGGATCGTCGCCGATGAGCCGCAAGCGTCCGGCCCGCAGATCATCGAGTCCCCCCGCGTAATCGATGACGGAGAAGTCCGCGATATTGTAGTAGAGACCGTTGACGCTGAAGTCCCGGCGCAGCGCGTCCTCCTCACGCGTGCCGTAGCGGTTGTCCCGCACGATCATACCATTGTGGATACGGCGCTCGCCGTCGGTATCCTCATCCTGCCCGCCACCGCGGAAGGTAGCCACCTCGACGATCTCGCGGCCGAAATGGACATGGGCAAGCCTGAACCGCCGTCCGATCAGGCGACAGTTGCGGAATATCCTGCGCACCTGCTCGGGCGTGGCGTCCGTGGCCACGTCAAAGTCCTTGGGCTCCCGGCCAAGCAGGAGATCCCGTACCCCACCCCCGACGAGATAGGCCTGATAGCCCCCATCCTTCAGGCGGTAGAGCACCTTGAGCGCGTTTTCGCTGATATCGGCGCGCGAGATTCGATGCTCGCTGCGGGGTACGATCAAGGGTGAAGGGGAGGTCGTCTTGTGCAAGTTGCTTTCGCTTTCCTTAAATTTGAGCGTGGACTAAGAAGCTGTCTGGTTAAAATGGATCCGAGCGTCGGGTTGCGTTACGCCACGTTCGGCGCCGTGCCGGTCCGGGCGCGGTCCTGGATTATTTGGCGTTGGTTGTGGGATGCGGCGTGTTGGGTTACGGCGCGTTCAGCCCTGTCACTATGCTTTGGGATCGAACCGCGCGCCTAACCCAACCTACACTTAACGCGAGGCCGCGCGGGCCAGCAGTCAAACTTGTCCCGACGCAGGAGGGATCTTTCCGCGCTCGTTCCCACGCTCCAGCGTGGGAACGCCGTCTTGTCCGCTCCCGCGGACGCAGCTCCTCTGTGCTGATTAGGCGTTGGCGGTTAGCCTACCAGGCGCTTAATCGACGCTGGAGCGTCAGATCCCTCCTCCGTCGGAACCAGGTCTGCTCCCATGCTGGAGCCTGGGGAGCCAGCCGAAAATCAATGCCAGATGAAAATCAATGGGTTAGTTTTAGACAGCCTCTTAACTACACTGCCACACGACACAATCCGAGCTTTTGAATTTCCCCCTCACCCCGGCCCTCTCCCGGAAGGAGAGGGAGTGAAATGCGCAGATTGTGCCGTGTGGCAGTATAAATCTTAGGTGGACGCACAGGTTCCGGTCTTCGCTGGACACCAGGTAGCGGGTACAAGTCGACTGCGGGAAACCTTTGGGTGTCGCAATTTTCCAAGATCCCCTAAATCATCCGCTCACATTGCGGATAATCCAAATGACATTCGTCGAATAGATGACAAGTGCGTTTACAGATCGCTACCAGCATGAGCATGAGCGGGACTTCTATGAGCACTCCGACCACGGTGGCCAAGGCCGCACCGGACGACAAGCCGAACAGGATGACGGCGGTGGCTATCGCAACTTCGAAATGGTTAGAGGCCCCGATCAGCGCCGCCGGCGCGGCATCATGGTAGGAGAGTTTCAACCACCGTGCGAGTACAAAATAGCCGCTGGCGAAGATAACGACCGTTTGTATGAAAAGTGGGACGGCAATCCACAAAATCGTAAGTGGATTGCCCGTGATGACCTCTCCCTTGAATGAGAACAGCAGAACCAATGTCAATAGCAGGGCGGTTATGCTGATCGGGGTAAGCCAGTGTAGAAATGTCTGGTTGAACCACGTGATCCCCCTGTATCGGATGATCCACTTTCTCGATAAGTAACCTGCGATCAAGGGTAGTGCAACATAAATCGAAACGGAAAGCAACATCGTCTGCCAAGGAACCGGCATGGCGTTCACATCGAGTAATAAGCCTCCTAATGGACCATAGAGGAAAAGCATCACCAATGAATTGATCGCGACCATGACCAAGGTCAACCCATCATTACCCTTCGCAAGATAACCCCACATCAGGACCATTGCGGTACAGGGTGCAATCCCCAACAAAATCGCCCCCGCGATGTAGCTCCGCCACAGCTCGACTTCCTCGCCGTTGGCAAGGATTTCCGTGCCGGGCAGGAAATCCTTGAATAAATAACCTATGAAGAAATAGGCGATCGCAAACATTGAAAAGGGTTTGACCGCCCAATTTATGAACAGGGTGAGCAGGACCGGTTTTGGTGTGCTTGCCGATTTTACGACTTGCGCGAAATCGATTTTCACCATAATCGGGTACATCATGAAAAACAGACAGACCGCAATGGGCACGGATACCTGATAAATCGAGAAATCATTGAGTGTTGTCGCAATGCCGGGAGCGGCCTTTCCCAGCAGGATACCGGCCGCGATACAGAGCAATACCCAGACCGTCAAATACCGCTCGAATATCGATAATTTCTTTTCTTCCATTCAGGTTATCCCCGGAAGTATTCTCACATTATTGAATCTGAAACAACGAGTTATAGAGTGAATGAGCTGCCACGATGCTCTTACGGCTCATTCCCACGCTCCAGCGTGGGAATGCTGTTGTGGCCGCTCCAGCGGCCGAGATCCCTCGCTCCGCTTGAGGGTGTCGTAAAAGGCACCGATCCTGGCCTTTTGACCCCCTCTCCCCAACCCTCTCCCGGCAAGGGTGTCGCAAAAGCCCCCCTCTCGCCGGGAGAGGGGCTGTTTGAGGGAGCGGGATTGAAGACTCCAACCCCGCCCGCCGGTCAACCCCGCCCGCTAGCCCCTCTCCCCGAGGGGAGAGGGGCTTTTGCGACATCCTCCGCTTCGGGGGGATATCTCAGGGTTATCCATCTCTATTCATGGAATCGATCAACGACAAGACCTTGGTTTCAATCGTATCTCTTACCTGATTGAAATCCTGCTCATTCATGGCTTTCGGATCCGGAATAGCCCAATCCTGTCGCCGTTTCGCCTTGACATAAGGGCATTCATCCCCACACCCCATTGTGATCGCGTATTCATACTCCGCAGCGGGAATCTCATTCAGCGATTTCGATCGCTGAGTATTCAGATCATAACCTACCTCCCGCATTGATTTTATTGCCTTCTCATTCACCTTGCCCGATGCCCGGGAGCCGGCACTATGGGCCTCCAGTCGGTCTTTACCATGTATCTTTGCAAATGCCTCGGCCATCTGGCTCCGGCATGAATTTTCCACGCAAACAAATAATACCCTTTTCATTACTCTATGACCTCTCATTGGGCTCGGGAGCCGCCGATATCCAGACACAGATATTTGATCTCCAGGTACTCCTCGATGCCGTAACGGGACCCTTCGCGCCCCAGGCCCGACTGCTTGACGCCGCCGAAGGGGGCGACCGCAGTGGAGATGATACCGCTGTTGACGCCGATCATACCGTATTCCAGGGCCTCGGAGACCCGCCACACCCGGCCCAGATCGCGGCTGTAGAAATAGGCGGCCAGCCCATATTCGGTGGCATTGGCCATGGCTACCGCCGCTGCCTCGGTATCGAAACGGAACAGGGGCGCCAGCGGGCCGAAGGTCTCTTCCCGGGCGACGCGCATATCCGGGGTGACATCCGCCAGCACCGTGGGCTGGAAGAAGGTCCCGCCCAGGGCGTGTCGGTCGCCGCCGGCCAGCAGGCGCGCCCCTTTGCCCAGGGCGTCGGCGATGTGGGCCTCGACCTTGGCGACGGCCTCCGGGTTGATGAGCGGACCTTGCTCGACCCCCGCCTGCGTCCCCGGTCCCACCCGCAGACCTTCGACCTTGGCCGCCAGGCGCTCGGCGAAGGCATCATAGACGCCGTCCTGCACCAGGATGCGGTTGGCGCAGACGCAGGTTTGACCGCTGTTGCGATACTTGGACTGGATGGCGCCTGCGACGGCGGCGTCCAGATCCGCGTCATCGAAGACGATGAAGGGGGCATTGCCGCCGAGCTCCAGGGACAACTTCTTGACCGTACCCGCGCATTGACGCATCAACAGGCGCCCCACTTGGGTGGAGCCGGTAAAGCTCAGCTTGCGCACGATCGGATTGGCGGTCAGCTCCCCGCCGATAGGGACCGGCTCGCCGGTGACTACGTTGAAGACCCCCGGCGGAATGCCCGCCCGCTCCGCCAGTACCGCCAGGGCCAGGGCCGTCAGGGGCGTGTCCTCCGCCGGCTTGGCGACCAGGGTGCAACCGGCGGCCAAGGCCGCACCGGCCTTGCGGGCAATCATGGCGAGCGGAAAGTTCCAGGGCGTAATGAGGGCGCACACCCCCACCGGCTGTTTGAGGGTCAGGATGCGCTGGTCGGTATGCTGGGCGGGGATGACATCGCCGTAGACCCGGCGCCCCTCCTCCGCGAACCAGTCGAGGAACGAGGCGGCATAGACCACCTCGCCGCGCGCCTCCGCCAGCGGCTTGCCCTGCTCCGCGGTCATGAGGCGGGCCAGCTCCTCCTGGTGCGCAAGCATCAATTCCTGCCAACGCTTGAGCAACCCGGACCGCTCGGCCGCGGTCAGCGCCCGCCAGGCATCCCAGGCCCCCTCCGCGGCCGCCACGGCCCGCCGGGTCTCGGCGGCGCCCATACTCGGCACCCGCGCGATCATCTCCCCGGTAGCCGGGTCGGTCACATCCAGCCAGGCACCGTCCTGGGCCTCTACCCACTCGCCGCCGATGTAACCCTGCTCCCGCAACAGGTCGATGTCCCGGATTCGCATTACTCGCTCACCCCGTGGTTGTGTCCGATAAGAGAAAAAGGGTAGTGGTAAATAGCCACAAGGCCCACTCGTTGTCATTTCGAGCGAAGCGAGAAATCCTTGTCCCGACGAAGGAGGGATCTTGTAACTTGAGTGGTTCTCTTACCGTCAAAGATCTCTCCCTTCGGTCGAGATGACAGGGAGTGGTTTTACCATGGAATTTTCGGTGAAACTGGGCACTAGTGCATAGTTTCGACTAATATTGCAAACTTCTCGGAGGAGGCACCCATCAAATACGACGAATCAGGATACCTGGTAGGCATAGATATAGATAATGCGAGCTTGAAAGTGGAGCTTCACGAACTCATGGTGAGCAAGATGTCGTTCACAACAAAAACCATCACGGGCTAAAAGCAAACTCAGCCGACTCGCGAGTCCAAAGATGCGGTTCGCCGCCGGGCGCGTCCCGCGCCCGGCGGCTCACCACATCCTACCGGCTTTGCCCAACCTACGGGTTTCGCCCCGCTCCCACCGAGGGTGTTGCAGAAGCCCCTCTCCCGCCGGGAGAGGGGTTGGGGAGAGGGGGTCAAATTCGACCATTTAAAAATTTACCACTACCAAATCCTGAAGTACCCCCACAAACCGATCTCTCTGGCTCCCAGGTTTCAGCGTGGGAGCAAGTCCTGACGCTCCAGCGTCGTGAGACCTTGGCCGCCGGAGCGGCCACACTTGTGTTCCTACGCCGGAGCGTGGGAACGAGCAAAGGGTTATTTCGAGTCGAGCTCCGACAAGGCCGATTCCACAACGGGAATCCAGGCACGCCGCTGCGCATCCAGTCGTCCCTCCGCCTCGAGCCCGGTCAATACCCGGAGGGCACGCTCGAGATAGGCCCTACCCTCGGCGCCCTCGAGTGCGGCCAAGCGGATGTCAGGGACCACCGACCCGAGAAGAAACTGGGGATGCTCGGGAAAACGCGCCAATAGCCTCCCGTAGATGTCCCGCGCCGCCTGGAATGCCGCCAAGGCCGCTTCCGTCCGTCCAAGCCTGACGGCCATATCGCCCATTCGCTCATGACTTACCGCCAGATCGACCTGGCGCCCGGCATGGCTGGGGTCGGCCTCGGCCAGCCGCTTTCGGATGTCACGGCTGTCCTCATAGGCCCGACGCGCCGCGGGCAGATTCCCCTCCGCCACCAGCACGTCGCCGAGGCCGCTGAGGCCTACGGCCAGCTCGCGTTTGTCGTCGGCCCGGCGGGCGAGTGCGATGTACTTGCGATAGGCGGCTTCCGCTTCCTCCAAGGTACCGGTGGCCTGGGCCGCTTCACCCAACCCCAACCAGCCTTCCCGATTGTCCGGGTCGAGCTGGGTCGCTTCGCGGTACCAGCGCAGGCCCTCCGCGGCGTTTTCCACAAATGCGATGGCAGCGAGGTTGCGAGCAGCTTCGGCCCGCTCGCTGCGTGCCTTGTCCTCTTGGTGCTTGCGATTCTCGTAGATTTGGCGCCAGATGCCCTGGGCTACATGCAGGTTGCCTTTTTCCGCCTGTTCGACCGCTTGCTCGAAGCGCGGCTCATCGCGTAACGCCTGCAACGAACGTATGGATCGTTCGATCTGCTCCGGCGTGAGCTCGGGGTATTTGGTGCGCAGGACCTCCTCGATCCCAGACTCTTGCAGCAGGTCCGGCGGAAAGAAGACCGCTTGGATGCCTTTGAACCCGATAACGGCAACCAAGATCAGGACCGCGAGGCGGAGCATCCTGGGTAGCCAGGTCTTGGGCCTGGAGCGCGACACCGCCGGCAGCGTCGGGGTCTCCAACTTGGCGGCGGCGTACTCCTCGGCGGGCCGGTCCTCTCCACCGATATTTTCCGCGAGAAATCTGCGGGTCGCGGTATAGAGCAGCTCATCCTTGCCCGCCGGTTTGCAGATCCCGATATGGTCGGCCTCGATCGGGATCGGGACGACATTGAGTAGCCCAGGGTCCGCACCGTCGGGATCCACGATCATACCCGCCTCGGTGGCATGGGCCTCGTAGAAGACCTGATTGGCGATTTCGTTCGGCCAATTGCGGTACCAGACATTCAATTTGCGCAGCGCGGGGGCGTTCTTGATCAGGTCTTGGGCCACCGGCGACGGCCAGGCCACAAGGCGCAGCCGATCGAGCCAGGTGGCCTGGATCGAGCCGGTGTGGGGGGTGGCGATGAACACCAGGGCCTTGACCCGGTCCAACAGCATCCCCGCCTCTGGCCGGTGTCCCCGTTGGTCGTTTGCTTCGCGCAGGACCTGCTTGACCACCAGGCCGCCGAGGCTGTGGCACACGAAGGTCACCGGCGCGGTGGTCAGCGCCGGCTCACCGAGCAGGTGCTCCAGCACAGGGACGGCCTGATCCGGTAACGCCAGGGCGTTGCCGATCCAGTTGGTGGGCGGGGCGGCATAGCTCAGCGTCCAGACGCACAGGCCCGGGATGTCACGGGCGAGCCAGAGGGGCCAGAAGCCGGCGTCGGCTTTGCCCCGGCGCCAGGTATCGTAAGGGTGTCCGCCCAGGCCGTGCACGAAGATCACATGTCCCCGTGGCCTACCCGGCCAATTCGCGACCTTGATGAGTCGGGTCATACCCCGGCGATTCTCCCTAGGGTCTGAAAGGTCCGCCCGGTGCGGACCCGGCAGACCGCATTTTTTCACTTTCGCTCCGCCGGCTCAATGTCAGAAATCAGGGCTGGACGCCGATTGCGTTGAGACGTCGGCACGGACACGGACCAGAGAGGGCAGCGTGTCAGGGCAGGGGCAGGGGCAATCGATGCTCGTTCCTACGCCCGAACTGAAAGTACCGGATTTCGCATCAGGATAGAGCAACATAATTTCCATAATCCAGCTGGAAATCTTTCTCCTCAGTCCCACGTGATATGGAATTCAGCGTGGAATATGGTAACTTCATCCCACCGCTTTCGGGAAAAGCGAATAATCGGCCAGTCTCCAGCGAAACTCGTTGCATTCAGCGGTGGCCTGGAAGGTACCTGCCGATAGACGAAGGAAAACCGGAATAGGGGCGAACCGTGAGAATATCGCACGTTTGCCCAGTACCAGCGGGCTCCGAGGCAGAATGTCAGCGATCCCAGGGCTGACAAGATGTCAGCGGTCCGGGCCGACAAATGTCGGCGGTCCCAGGGGCCGACAAGATGTCGGCGGTCCCAGGCCGGCTGGGACCGCCGTCTTTCAGACGGCTTACAGACCCCATCACCAGTTGTCGGCAACGGTCAGAGCAGACGCCTTCCGGGCCGCACCGGATAACGCCGGACCGCCGGCAGGTGTGATTCCCGTGTATACGAATGGTGGACACCGGTCCGATGCTCTCCGCGGCGCGGAGCTGCCACCTTCCCACGTAGCACGTGGGAACGAGAAAAAGCCCCTCTCCCGCCGGGAGAGAGCCTGCCCCGAGCGCAGCGAGGGGGCCGGGGAGAGGGGATCAAATAAAGGAATGGGGCATAATGAACCGCTCTACGCTAACCATTTTAAAATTTACCACTACCCAATTTCGCCCTTTTCCTCCCACCTGCGGTAGGCGGGGTATCCTATCCGATTTTCCCATACTCAATCCAACCTGGGCAATTCCACGGCTAAGAACCACAGCTCTATCAAAGCTGGGTTCCGGCGAGGCGGTTCACTGCACTCACCATATCCTACGAATTCCGGTCGTCATTGAACCGCAGAGGACGCGGAGACGGAAAACCAATGCTCTGCGTCCTCTGTGTCCTCGGTGGTTTAAATGCGTCTCTCCGGTGACCGACGACTGGTAGCCGGAAGTACAGGCTCCCTCTGCCTCGACGAACGCGACTTCCAGTGTCGGATCGGAACCTCGGTAAACTTTATGACCCGGACACGGTTGACAGCCGATCAAAAACCGTTAATCTGCGGCTGGTTAAGGCGCAACCCGCCCGCTCGCAAATCCGGACCCCATCCGCCGATGAGTATCAAAGAGACCCGTCACGACTGGTCGCTCGACGAGATCGCCGCGCTCTTCGACCAGCCCTTCAACGATCTGTTGTTTCGCGCCCAGTCCGTGCACCGGGCCCATTTCGAGCCCAACCGGATCCAGGTGAGCACGCTGCTCAGCATCAAGACCGGGGCCTGCCCGGAGGATTGCGGCTATTGCTCCCAGAGTGCGCAGCACGCTACCAGTCTGGAGCAGGAGCGCCTGCTCCCGATGGAGGAGGTGCTGGCGGCCGCCCAGGCGGCCAAGGATAAGGGGGCGACCCGCTTCTGTATGGGTGCGGCCTGGCGCAATCCCACCGACAAGAACCTGGATCGCGTCACCGCGATGGTCGAGGGGGTGAGCGACCTGGGTCTGGAGACCTGCGTTACCTTAGGGATGTTGACCGATCGCCAGGCCCGGCGGCTGGCGGACGCCGGGCTCGATTACTACAACCACAACCTGGATACCTCGCCGGAGTTCTACGGCCAGGTCATCACCACCCGCACCTACCAGGACCGCTTGGAGACCCTGGCCCATGTCCGGCAGGCGGGGATCCGGCTCTGCAGCGGCGGCATCCTGGGACTCGGCGAGTCGCGGCGTGACCGTGCGTCCATGCTCCAACAGCTCGCAAACCTGCCTACCCATCCGGAGTCGGTGCCCATCAATCTACTGGTGCGGATAGAGGGGACCCCCCTCTTCGGCACCGATGACTTGGACCCCTTCGAGTTCGTGCGCACCATCGCGGTGGCCCGCATCCTGATGCCCAGGTCCTATGTGCGGCTGTCGGCGGGACGCTCGGACATGAGCGACGAGTTGCAGGCCCTGTGCTTCCTGGCCGGCGCCAATTCCATGTTCTACGGCGAGCGTCTGCTCACCGCCCCGAACGCCGCCTCGGCCAGCGACGAGCGGCTGTTCGAGCGCCTGGGCCTGGCATTCGAGACCATCGAGGCCGCAGAGAAGACCGCGCCCGGACCCTGCGCGCGGCAAGCGGTTTGATCCCGGCGCGAACCAACCTCGCCGGCGAGCTGGACCGCTTACGGGAGGCCCATCTCTACCGAGCGCCGCGAACGCTCGCGAGTCCCCAGGGGCCACGGCCCCTGATCGACGGGCGGCGGATGCTCGCCTTCTGCAGCAACGACTATCTGGGTTTGGCCAACCATCCGCAGGTGATCGCTGCCCTCAAGCAGGGGGCGGATGCCTACGGCGTCGGCAGCGGAGCGGCCCACCTGGTCACGGGCCACAGCGTCGCGCATCAGGCCCTGGAGGAGGAGTTGGCGGATTTCACCGGTCGCGCCCGGGCCCTGCTCTTCTCCAGCGGTTACCTGGCCAACCTGGGGGTCATCTCGGCCCTGACGGGACGGGGGGATCAGGTCTTCGAGGACCGCTTGAATCACGCCTCTCTCCTGGACGGGGCCCGGCTCAGCCGGGCGCGGCTGCGGCGTTATGCCCATGCGGACCCGCGGGCCCTGTCCCGGATGCTGGACGCCCTGATGCTGAACGAGACTGGCGCCCGGCTCATCGCCACCGACGGGGTCTTCAGCATGGACGGAGACCTGGCGCCCCTGCCGGAGCTAGTCCCCATCGCCCGCCGCGCGGACGCCTGGTTGCTGGTGGACGACGCCCACGGCTTGGGGGTGCTCGGCGAGAAGGGGCGCGGCAGCCTTGATCACTTGGGTCTGGGGCCGGAACAGGTCCCCGTCCTGGTGGGCACCCTGGGCAAGGCCCTCGGCACCGCGGGGGCCTTCGTCGCGGGCAGCCGGGAGCTGATCGAGACCCTGATCCAGCGCGCGCGCAGCTATATCTTCACCACGGCACCACCACCGGCAATCGCCGTAGCGACCCGGGAGAGCCTGCGCATCGCCCGGCGCGAGTCCTGGCGGCGGGAACGGTTGCGGACGCTGATCCGGCGCTTCCGGGCGGGTGCCGCTGAGCTGGATCTGCCGCTCCTGGACTCCGCGACCCCGATCCAGCCCCTCATCGCCGGCACGGCCCGGCAGGCCCTGTCCTGGAGCAAACGGCTCGAAACGCTCGGTATCCTGGTCAGCGCCATCCGGCCACCCACGGTGCCGGAGGGCTCGGCCCGGCTGCGGATCACCTTCTCCGCCGCGCACACGGCGGAGGACGTGGATCGACTGTTGGCGGCCCTCGGCAGTCTGCGGTACTAGGGGGTGTTGACACTTAGTGTCATTTCGAGCGCAGCGAGAAATCCGCGCTCGTTCCCACGCTCCAGCGTGGGAACGTGGAACGTGGAATTTGTACTGTATCGGGGCGCGTAAACACCGGTAGCCATTCCAGCACAGTGAATATCATAAAATGCGGCGCTTACAGTTCAGCAATAGGGTAGTGGCTAGAGCTCATAGGATTTCCGAGACACTCCGCGGCGCGGAACTTCCGCGTCCCCACGCAGCGCGTGGGAACGAGAGAAAATCGGCGGCAATCCGATGACACTCTCCGTACACCACCAGGGCGCGGAGCCGGCGCTGGTCTTGATCCATGGCTGGGGCATGAACGCGGCGGTCTGGGAGGGGTTGCCGACCTCGCTCACGGATGGCCGGCGACAGTGGCAGATCGAGCTGCCCGGCCACGGCGCCAGCCCCTTCGATCCACGTCACGACAGCCGTGCGGCCTGGGCCGACGCCTGTCTGGAGTCGGCCCCGGAGCGGGCGGTGTGGATCGGCTGGTCCCTGGGGGGGCTGATTGCCTTGGAGGCGGCGCTGCAGGCCCCGGAGCGCATCCAGGCCCTGGTCCTGCTGACCACCACGCCCCGCTTCGTCCGCGCCCCGGACTGGCCGGCGGCTATGGATGCCGATGTGCTGGCCCAGTTCCATGACGGCCTGTTGGCCGATCCCCCGGGGACCCTGGAACGCTTCCTGGCCCTCCAGGTCATGGGGAGCGAGGCGGCACGGAACACCCTACGCACCCTGCGCCGCGAGCTCGCCCACCGCCCGGCACCGCTTCCCGCCGCCCTGGCGCTGGGGCTCGACCTGTTGCGGGACACCGACCTGCGGGGACGGATCGGCGCGCTCGCCTGTCCGACGCTGTGGCTATTCGGGCGGCGCGATACCCTGGTCCCCGCGGCGGCCGGCGAGGGCATCGCCCGCCTGCTGCCCCAGGCCCGCCGCCGGGTGATTGCCGGCGCCGCCCATGCGCCCTTCCTGTCCCATCCGCAGGAAACCGGCGAAGCAATCGCGGGCTTCTTCCGGGAGGTCGTATGCTGAACGGAGGGCCCATCGACAAAGGCGCCGCCCGCCGCTCCTTCGAGCAGGCCGCGGCCGGCTACGACGAGGCCGCGGTGCTCCAACGCGAGCTGGCCGATCGGCTCCTGGAGCGATTGGACTATATCCGCCTGGAGCCCGAGTTGGTGCTGGATCTGGGCGCCGGGACCGGCTACGCGATCCCAGGGCTGCAAAAGCGCTTCGGCACGGCCCGCATCCTGGCCCTGGATTTTGCGCCGGCCATGCTCCGGCAGGCCCGAGACCGAGATCGGACCTGCGGCTCCCGGCTCGAGCGTCCGGATTGTGTGTGCGCCGATGTAGAGGCCCTGCCGCTTGCGAACGCCAGTGTGGATCTCATCTTCTCCAATGCCACCTTCCAGTGGTGCAACGATATCCACGGGACCTTCGGCGAGTGCCTGCGGGTGCTGCGACCCGGCGGCCTGCTGCTGTTCACCACCTTCGGACCGGATACCTTGTGGGAGCTGCGAGACGCCTGGGCCGCTGTCGACGGCTACCCCCACGTCAGCCCCTTCCCGGACATGCACGATGTGGGCGATGCCCTGGTGAAGGCCCGGTTCGCCGCTCCCGTCATGGACGTCGAGCGCCTGACCGTCACCTATGGGCAGGCGCGAGACCTGATGCGGGACCTCAAGGTATTGGGAGCCCACAATGCGAGCAGCCAACGCGCGCGCGGACTCACCGGCCGCCGCCGCCTGCTGGCGGTAGAGCGGGCCTACGACACCCACCGCCGGGATGGACGCCTGCCGGCGAGCTACGAGGTGGTCTACGGGCACGCCTGGGCACCCGAACAGCGCCGGCTGGAAGATGCCACGGTCATTCCGGTCGGCACCCTCCGCGACGCCTTGAACAGATGATCACAGTCAAATCCTCCAGACAACGCCAAATCATTCAGGATCGCTGAAATTTAAAGTCGTTTTTTCGAGCATTGAAGGCGAATATCAGGCAGATGTTGGGCACCTGTCTGCGTGCGGGACGCACAGGCAGGCGGGCCATCCAAAGATGCGGTTCGCTGTGCAAGATGGTTCGGTGCGCTCACCACACCATTGATGCGGTTCGCGCCACCCGGCAGTGCCATCCTGAAAGATTTCCTGCGCTCACCGTATCCTACGCCTTGTTCAACCTATCCGTATTTTCCTATGCTCAATATGCGTCTTTGGGGTTCAAACTGTCCCGTGGCCTCATCCGGGTGGGTCGGGGAACCAGGTCGCTATCCTACGTTTGCTCTCGGGCGACGGCTCGATATCCGATGTCGCTCCGGTAGTAGGCGTTCTTCCAGTCGATCTTGTGCACCAGGGCGTAGGCGTTGGCCTGGGCCGTGGCGACTCTGTCACCGAGGGCGGTTGCGCACAGAACGCGGCCGCCATGGGTTACCACTTCGCCGTCGACCAGCTTGGTGCCGGCATGGAACAACTTGCGGTCGGGAAACCCCGCCGCCGCATCCAGACCACTGATCGGGTGTCCCTTCTCGTAGGCATCCGGATAGCCGCCCGCCGCCATGACTACCCCCAGCGCGGCCCGTGGATCCCACGCCGCTTCGATCCGATCGAGCCGCCCGGCGAGGGCCGCCAGGCACAGCTCCACCAGATCGGCGCGCAGACGCATGAGGATGGGCTGGGCCTCGGGATCGCCGAGACGGCAGTTGTATTCCAAGACCTTAGGGGTGCCGTCCGGCCCTATCATCAGGCCCGCGTACAGGAAACCCGTGTAAGGCAGCCCTTCGGACGCAAGCCCGGTGACGGTGGGTCGGATCACCTCTGCCATGATCCGGGCATGGAGCTCGGGGGTGACGACGGGTGCGGGCGAGTAGGCCCCCATGCCGCCGGTGTTGGGACCCCGGTCTCCAGCGTCCCGGGCCTTGTGGTCCTGGGAGCTCGCCATGGGGAGTATCCGGCCGCCGCCGACCATCGCGATGAAGCTTGCCTCTTCGCCCCGCAGGTACTCTTCGATGATGATACGGCTGCCCGCCGCGCCGAAGCGCCCGCCGCTCAGCATATCTCGAACCGCTCGCTCCGCGGTGGCGAGGTCTTCCGCCAGGATCACGCCTTTGCCCGCGGCGAGGCCGTCTGCCTTGACGACAATGGGCGCGCCCACCTCCCGGAGGTAGGATAGGGCGGGTCCCAGCTCGGTGAAGGTACGATAAGCCGCCGTCGGGATACCCCGGCGGGCGAGGAAGTCCTTGGTAAATGCCTTGGAGCCCTCGATCTGCGCGGCCTTGCCGGTGGGACCGAAGCAGGGCAGGCCAGCGGCCTGGAAGGCGTCGACCACTCCCGCCACCAGCGGTGCCTCGGGACCTACGATGGTGAGTCCGATGGCGTTTCGCCGGGCCCAGGCGACCAGTCCCTCGCTGTCATCGGATGGGATGTCCAGGTTTTGCACACCCGGCTCCATCGCGGTGCCGCCGTTTCCGGGCGCCACCAAGACCTCTCTCACCAGCGGCGATTGGGTCACCTTCCAGGCCAGGGCGTGTTCGCGCCCGCCACTGCCGATGATCAAAACTTTCATGTCAGAACAGCAACCCTGAATTATATGGCGTTGTTTGGGGGACCAGACTTTCTTTATCCACAGATTACGCAGATTTCCACAGATTGCTTCGTTCTTAAATCTGTGAAAATCTGCGTAATCTGTGGATTAACAAAGACCCCTTCGCAGGTAACGCCGAACAGTGCCAGGATCGAACGAGAAGTTAGCAACCCTCAATGCTTTGGCGCAGTTTGGGGGATCGGACGTGTTGCGTTCGACGCACCAAGGCTCGTTGATCTGCCGCCAGGTTGTGCCGGCGTCTTAACGCAACCTACGCCCAAACCGGTCGCTGAGGCGGCCAAAAGATTTCCAGATCAAGGCTCACGGCCTCGAACGGTGGTGCGGTAACCTGATCGGCATCGGCAAAGCGGCCGACCTCGATCCAGGTGCCAGCATCGAGTCGGTACGCCTCCAGCATGCGCTTAGCCGGATCGATCAGCCAGATGTACTGTACCTCATAGTGGGCATACAGCGGCATCTTGATCTCACGATCCCTACTCGCCGTGGACGGAGACAATATCTCGCAGATCCAGTCAGGAACTACCTCGAAGCGTTGATCTTCCGGCAAGTAGGGCATCCGCTCCCGTCGCCAACCGGCCAGATCCGGTACCGCCACTTCCACATTCCGCACGAAGTGGAGTTCCGGCTCATCGAAGATCCACCAGCCACCAAGGCCTCCACTACCCTTATGAAAGGGGCCAAATAACTCACCGCCGAGTACAGAGCCAACGTTCACATGGGCTCCGGAAGGCCGCGGGTGAGTATGCAGCTGCCCATTCAGGATCTCCCCGGTCACCCCTTCAGGCAGGGCCTCCAGGGACTCGTAGAGGGTAGGTTGAAGTGCCGGTTGCATTTTCTTGTCCCTATCTCCCAAACGTACCTACAAGCGTGACCTTTTGCGGAAAACTGCTTTCTTCCAAACCGTCTGCGTCTCTCTCTCCCTCCCATTCTGTGGTCTGTAGAAATGCAGGAGATCGATGCTTGATTCTATCGGCAGCTGACGCAGAAATATATCAGGTTGCAACCACCTTAGCGGCTCAAAGGCATCCCCAATTACGCGAAGAGGCGCTTGCGCGCCTCTTTGATCCGCCGGGGTGCTACGGGCTCATCCTACCAAGGGTAGGCGTAGACCCCTGCATACATGAAATAGTGCCGCAGCAGGTAGCCGCCGACGAGCACGAAGATGGAGGCGGCGATGATGGGTGCATGACTGGTCCAGCCCTTGATGACCCCTTTGAGCTCCAGGAAGAAGGGGACGATAAGGCCGAACCCGATAAAGCCGATCAGCCAACCCAGGTCGGTGAACAGGATCTCCCACGACCGCATGGCCGATT
This sequence comes from Candidatus Thiosymbion oneisti, assembly GCF_004359955.1. Taxonomy (NCBI): domain Bacteria; kingdom Pseudomonadati; phylum Pseudomonadota; class Gammaproteobacteria; order Chromatiales; family Chromatiaceae; genus Candidatus Thiosymbion; species Candidatus Thiosymbion oneisti. The sequence goes on along the minus strand of NZ_SMSC01000029.1, from coordinate 23,480 downwards.
CGGGTCCCCGTTGCAGGTAGAAGAAGAAGGAGAGGATGATCAAGAGCTCGGCTCCGATCAATCCCAGATCGCTGCGCTCGTAGAGCACCCGGAGGTGTTCATCCGCGTCGTCCTTGATGATGGTGTACATGATCAGCAGCAGGAAGGCCATGGCGGTGGAGAAAGCGGATACGGTGAACAGCACCACCACCCCCGGATTCGCCCACAGGGCCACGGCGGGGAAGGATTGCAGCAACAGACCCGTGTAGACGGCAACGCCCACCCCGGTGGCGACCGCGAGCCAACCGAAGAGCTTGCGGTACTTTTCCACGAAGTCGCTCAGTTTGACCACGAAACCCCATTCCAGGGCCTTGCCGAGCAGCGGCGCGTTCTGGAACAAGGGGGTCACCCGGGCATAGGGAATCGCGTAGAGCACGGCAAAAATCATCATCCAGAGGATGAATTGGGTGCCCCAGGCGATCCAGGCCATCGGCTGGTTGAACATGGCCAACGGGTTGAACACATGGATTACCGCCAGGTGATCGAGCAGATGCCAGAACAACATGAGGGAGCCCAGGGACAGCAGCACGAACCCGGCGCCTGCTCCCCAGAGCACCAGGTTGCGATGGGCCTTGAGATACATGTCGGTGAAGAAGGTCACCGCCACCACCGCCGCACCGAGCCCGCCGGTGTACAGGTAGACGGCGAACCACCAGGTCCAGATGTCCTGGGTCTCGTAGGTGATGTTGACTTCCATCTCAGCCCCTCCGCTTCATATCGTTGATGTAGTAGACATTGGGCCGGGTGCCGATGTGGGGCATCAGCGGTTGGGCCTCCCCGCTCGCGACCATTTGGGCGACCGGATCCTCGGGGTTGTCCAGATCACCGAACATCCGCGATTCGCCCACGCAGGTCTCCACGCAGGCGGGTTTTAAGCCCTTCTCGACCCGGTGGTTGCAGAAGGAGCACTTGTCCACGCTGGGACGGGTGCGGCGGTAGTCCGAGCCGTAGAACTCCTTGCCCTGCCGGACGTCCGCGTAGGTAATGTCCACCCGGGCCTTATAGGGACAGGCCATGGCGCAGGCCTGGCAGCCCATGCAGAGGTCTTCGTTCACCAGTACGAAGCCGTCGTCCGTTTTATAGGTCGCCCCGGTGGGACAGACACTCATGCAGGGCGGGTTGTCACAGTGGTTGCACAGGCGCGGGAAGAAGCGGCGGTGCACATCGTTGCCCACGCCGATCTCTTCGTCGTGGACATAGGTCCGCCACTTCGTGGTATCCCACTTGATCTCCACATCCTCCTCGATTTGCCCTACGGGCATCTGATTCTCCAGGGTGCAGGCGGCCATGCAAGCATTGCAGCCCACGCAGGTGTTGAGGTCGATGACCATCGCGTATTTAGCCATGTCTTAGATCCTCCCAGCCTTAAGCGCGAGCTACTTTGAGGGTGAATTCCTGGGACCTGAATCCGGCCACCACGGGCTCCACCTGATGGGGGATGAGGGTGCTAGTCGCGGTACCGTCCCCGGACGTCCGGGTCAAGGCCTTATTCTCCACGCCGAAGGAGGAGTGAATGAACAAGGTGTCCTTGTGCACCAGGCGGGTGACATAGGCGCGACCCTTGGCTTCCTGACCGGATTTGGTGTTGGTGAGCCGGATCGGGTCTCCGCTCCCGATGCCCAGCTTCTTGGCCCGGTCCGGATGCATCCAGACCCCCTTGTAGATATCGTCCTTGAACTTGTTGATGCCGGACAGCACCGGGTTGTTGCTGTTGGTGGAGGCGTGGGAAACGGTGGGCGACTTGCCGTAGATGAAATAGAACTCATCCGCTCCCAACGCTTTGCCGTCCGGTATCTCGGGGGCGATCCAGCCGGCCAGCACCTGGAAGTTGTCCTGGGTGTGGCCCAGGTCGCGTTGCGCGCGCATCAGGCCGCTGAAGAACTCTACCCGGCCGCTGTCAGTGGGCACCGGCATCTTACGCGGCATGGCCTGGTGGGCGAGGATCTCACGCATATCCTCTTCGTGATAGACCCCCTTCTCGCGCAGCACTTTATCGATGTGCTGCGGGGTAGTCTTAATACGCTCGGCGTAGAAGTTGAAGGATGCCTTGCGGCAGGCGGCAGCGAAGGCCCCTTTCCCTTGCCTGTCCTGATGCGTCTGTTGGGTCTCGGCGTAGTACTTCTTGACGTTCGCGGCCTTGAGCCCCACCAGCATCTCCATCATCTGCAGGAAACCCTCCTGTCCCTGATTGCCGCTGATGATGCCGGTTAGCCGGTACAGGATGTCCGCCATCTCATCGGTGTCGTAAAGAGGATCGATGGCCGCATAGCGGGTAGTCAAGGCCAGGTCCTGGTTGGTGCCGTTGCCGTAGAGGGTAGGCTCGTCGCGCTCCAGGTAGGTGCTATTGGGCAGGATCACGTCCGCGTAGGGGACCGTATCCGAAGGCAGCACGTCCACGGCCACCACCAGCTCCACGTTCTCGTGACTCAGGGCCTCCCGCCAATAGGTATCGGGATAGTAGTGACGGACGGGGTTGGCCGCGTTGATCAGAAAGGCCCGGGTCCGATAGGGCTCGCCTTTGAATTGCAGCTCGCCCTTCACCGACTCGTGTAGACCGGTGTCGGTCATCACCGGCAGGGCGACGTTGAACCGGCCGGCCTCCTTTTCCTGCTGGCTGAAGGCCCAGGACCAGCCGGGCTTACCATGCTTGAAGAACTGGCCTTTCTGGTCGGAGAAGGCCCCGATGACCAGCTTGATAAAAGCCAGGCCGGCCAGGTTTAACAAAGGCTCGTGCATTTTGCCTACCAAGGCGTCTATGGATATACCCATCTCTTCCATGTCCTTGTACATATGGGCCGCCTTGTGATGCACCTCGCCGGAGTTTACCCAGCCGCCCACGCTGTCGATACCGCCGGTGAGCGCCTGCACCATGGCCTGCACCCGGCGCAGCATCAGCGCGTTGCCGAAGCGGGCGCCGTGCCAGCCCGGGTCCACGATGGCCGGGCGGGTGGTGCCGAACTCGCGGGAGATGCGCTCGATGGTCTCCTTGGGTATGCCGGTAATCGCCGCCGCCCACTCGGGGGTGTACTCGGCGAGCGCCTCGAGCTGGGCCTCGAACACCGTCTTGACCGGCTTGCCGTCGACCATGACAGGTTGCGACAGCTTGAGGGCGGGCAGGAAGGTGAGGGTCTGGTCGTCCTTGGGAGTATGAGCCGCAGCAACATGCGGGTCTTGCCTCGCCCCGGAGGGGACGGCGTAGTGGTCCTCGCCGCGCGTGGAACCGCCGCTGCCGGGCTGTTCCTGCCCGTGGACGTGGTCGACGTCGGTGCTGTCCTGCGCTGTCGTGCTCCTGGCCTCCTTGAAATTGTTGTTGCTGAACTGTTCCAGCACGCGGATGTTGCCGAGGCCCTCTTCCACCACCTTGGGACGACCTTCCTCGTCGGTGACCATTCGCAGCTCGCCCTGGTCGTCCGTGTAGACCAGGAACGGCATGTTGGTGTAGCGCCGGAGGAACTCGCCGTCGTAGAACCCCTTCTCCATCATGATCTTCATCAGGGCCAGCATGAAGGCCAGATCGGTCCCCGGACGGATCTGGATCCACTCGTCCGCCTTGGCCGCGGTCTCGGAACAGCGCGGGTCCAGCGCCACTACCTTGGCGCCCCGCTTGCGACCCTCCGCGAAGCGCACCATGCGGCAGGTAGAGACCGCCCCGATGGAGGCGTTGTTGGCCACGAACAGGATGTACTTGGCGTTATCGAAATCCGGCAGGACCTCGTCGTGGATGTTGAAGTTGCCCGTGACCATGTCCGTGCCCAGGTGGCCGGTGGTCACGCAGTGCTGCATGGGCGAGGCGATGATATTGGGCACTTGGTTGGCCACCGCGAAGGGCACGGCCCAGTTCATATAGAAGACGCAGGAGGTCCAGCCGCCCACCATGGTCCATTCCCAGGGCTGGATCTTCGCGGACTTCTGCTTGTCTTCGATATACTTCCAGGCCTCCTCCCAGCTCGCCTCGCGGAACTTGTACTCACCGCGCTTGGTCCCTTCGACGCGAATCATGGGCGTCTTGAGGCGGTCCGTATCATAGGTCTGGCGCATCCCCGCCTGACCACGGGCACAGATCTTGCCGCGGTTGAGTGTGGAGTTGGGGTTGCCGTCGATCTTGGCAATGCGCTTGTCGCCGTTCTTGGTGCGGGTAGTGACCTCTAGGTTGCACAGCGACGAGCAGAAATTACAGATGCTATAGGTGACCTCCTCCTGCTCCTGTTCATCCTTGGCGACGGCCTTGCCGACCATGCCGCCGAGGGGAGAAATGGGAGAGAGTAGGCTCAGTCCGGCGGTGCCGTAGCCGGTGGTTTTCAGGAACGCACGGCGGGAAAGGCGTGGTATCTTCCACCCCATGGGGGATCCTCCTCTGTGGCTGATGCTGCCCCGGTGCTACGACGACCGGGATTTTTATAAGGGGACCTTGAAGAACCCTCGATCCCTAAGGATTCTCCGGCCCGACGCTCACTTGTTTAAGTGCCTGGCCCGCCTGCCGGCGGGCGGCAGGCAGATCACAGGCACAGGCAGACACGGCATTTCGAGCGCCTTTATTTTCTTACGCTGGACGGCGGGGTATCCTGGCTCCGTACAGCTTCCAAGGTAGCCATGAGTACCCTCGTTACAGCATCCTTTAGGCGACCGGAGACTGGCTCCGACGCATACAGGAAGGTTAATCTATGTTATTCGGGGGCCTTAATCACTGACGAGCGTCAATAGATCGGCTGTCTTGCGAGAATGGAAACCCACTTGAGGATAATCCGCCGGCTCGCCGACGGCGAGCTCCACTCCGGCGCGGACCTGGCGCAGGCCCTGGGCGTCAGCCGAGCGGCGGTCTGGAAGGCGGTACACAAGGCCGGTGAGATACTGGGGCTGGAGGTCCGCTCGGTGCGTGGGCGCGGCTATCGCCTGGTGGCGCCCCTGGAGCTGCTCGATGCCGAACGCATTCTGGCCGCGATCCCGCACCAGGCTCGGCACCGGATCGAGCGGTTGGAGGTCTACGCCGATATCGACTCGACCAACAGCCACTTGATGCGCGAGGCGCAACAGGGCGCGCCGTCGGGTACCCTGTGTCTCGCCGAACGCCAGCGGGCCGGACGCGGGAGGCGCGGCAGGACCTGGATCTCCCCCTTCGGCACCAACATCTATCTCTCCCTGCTGTGGCGCTACCCCTTGGGACCGGCGGTGCTCGGGGGCTTAAGTCTGGCCGCGGGCACCGCGGTAGCCGGCGTCCTGGAGGCGGAAGGCATACCCGACATCGGCCTCAAGTGGCCCAACGACGTCCTGTGGCACCGCCGCAAGCTCGCGGGCCTGCTCCTGGAGGTGGCGGGCGAGGCCCAGGGCCCAAGCCTGGTGGTGCTCGGGTTGGGGTTGAACACCCGTCTCCCCGCGGCCCAGGCCGCTGCGATCGATCAACCCTGGACCGACCTGGATTCCGTTGCCGAGCTCGGCGCCATTAGCCGCAACCGACTCGCGGCCCGGTTGGCGGAGCGCCTCACCGACATCATGGTCCGTTACGGCGGCGACGGGTTCGGCCCCTTCCTCCCGGCATGGGAGCGTTTCGATCGCTACCGCGGTGAGCCGGTCACAATCCACTTGGCCGACCAGAGCTTCTCAGGCATGCATGCCGGGGTGACCCCACAAGGCGCTTTGCGCCTGGACATGGACGGCAATATCCGGACCTTCCAGGCCGGTGAAGTCAGCCTGCGGCCCAATGCTATTTGAGTAAGCCTCAAAGCCCCTCTCCCGGCGAGGGTGTCGTAAAAGGTGAGGCCCGATGCGGTCATTCTCGTTCCCACGCGCTGTGTGGGAAGCTGGTTGCTCCGCGCCGCGGAGAGCATCAGGCCGGTGTATACACGGGAATCAAACCTGCCGGCTGTCCGGCGTTATTCGGTGCGGCCCGGAGGGCGTCTGCGCTGAGCGTTGCCGCCAGCTGGTCATGGGGTCCGTAAGCCGCCTGAAAGACGGCGGTCCCAACCGGCCCGGGACTGCCGACATCCTGTCGGCTCCTGGGACCGCCGACATGTTGTCGGCTCCTGGGATCGCCGACATTCTGTCGGCCCCCGGGACTACCGATATTTCGTTGGCCCTTTTGGCTATCGGGTAAAACCTGAATGCCCAGTTGCCGGTCCAACTGGTCATCAGTCAGGCTGAGTGTTCTCGTTCCCAGGCGCTGCGTGGGAACCAGAGACCGGGAGCGGGGCTGTTGCGACACCCTCCCGCCGGGAGAGGGGCTTTTGCAATACCCTCCCCCGGAGAGGGGTTGGGGAGAGGGGGTTCTCTGGCTTCGACGCTCCGGCGTCACGTAACAACGGGCCAGATTGAGCATGGGAAAATAGTCCGGTAGCTTCCAGTCGCCGGCGTTAGACGCAGAGCGCGCAGAGCATTAGTACAGAAACATACTCGGCATCCGCGGTTCAGACGCAAGCCGATTGCGAAGATATGCGTTGATTCGCGTTCATTTGCGGCAAAAAATAATGTGGGCCTGTCCAACACGGCGTTGGGCACCATCGGTTAGCAGCAAACATAGCAATTCGCGTGATTCGTAGTTTCTGTGAAAATCCGCGTAATCTGCGGACAGAGAAAGACAATGTGACCTTATCAATGGATCTACTCATCGACATCGGCAACACCAACCTCAAGTGGACTCTCGGCGCATCCGGCTCGCTGGAAGCGATGCGGGCCGTCCGCCACCACGGTGGGCTCCCAATCGACCTGCACGCGGCCTGGGAACAGCTGACACCCCCGAGGCAAATTCTCGTCAGCAACGTCGGCGGTGCTGAGATGGCCAAGGCTTTGGAACGGGTCTGTCGTTCCTACTGGGACCGAGCTCCGCTATTCGTCACCACCGAACCGAAGGCCTGTGGCGTCACCATCGCCTATGAACACCCGGAGCGGCTCGGCGTCGACCGCTGGCTGGCCCTGATTGCCGCCCATCGGATCTGCCGAGGCCCGGTCCTTGTAGTCGATGCGGGTACCGCCATCACCTACGACCTGCTGCTCGGGGATGGAAGCCATCTGGGTGGGCTCATCACGGCGGGAATCGAGATGATGCGCGATAGGCTGATCGCCGGCACCCGGATCCCTCGAATCGAGCCCATGGAATCTGCGGACACCTGGGCCACGGATACGGGCACCGCCATTGCCGTAGGCTCGATCCAGGCCCCTGCCGCGCTGGCCGAGCGGCTATTCCACCGGCTGACCGAGCAGGTCGGTAAGACACCTCAATGCATCCTCTCGGGGGGAGATGCGGAACGGCTTATCCCTGCCCTGCGCCTCCCAACCCAACATAGACCCGACCTCGTGCTCCAGGGTCTGGCCCTGCTCTCCTGAGAACCAGCATTTTTCCCTCTATAACAGGAACCTAAGTCGGGTTCCTGATAAAAACCTGTTTAATCCGCAGATTACGCAGATTTCCACAGATTAAAAACGAAATGATCCGTGAGCATCTGTGTAATCTGCGGATAAAGATTGTTCGGCTGGCTCCCCACGCTCCAGCGTGGGAGCAGATCCCGACGCTCCAGCGTCGATTAAGCGTCTCGGTAGGCTAACAGCCAACGCCTATTAGCACAGAGGAGCTGAGTCCGCTGGAGCGGACAAGACGGCGTTCCCACGCTGGAGCGTGGGAACGAGCGCGAAAACGACTTGTTAACGCGAGAGAAGTCGATACGTACCTGCTCCGTCCCCTGCCTCGTCCTAGTAGTCCGAGTCATTGTGTGATCTTTCGGGTTCCCATAAAATCGAGACATGGGTGCTGTTTCCACGGGCGGCTTTAAGCAGTGTGCCCCGGCCTCTCGCTGCACAGGCGGGCCGGGGCCGGGGCGGGCCGAATGTGAACGCTGCGCTATAGGCGGCCACAAGGGCACATCGGATCCTGCTGGCGTAGCTCAGTTGGTAGAGCAGCTGATTTGTAATCAGCCGGTCGTAGGTTCGAATCCTATCGCCAGCTCCAAAAAACAAAGGGCTGCGAGAAATCGCAGCCCTTTTTTGCCCGTTGCATATTTGTGGCGTACCCCAACCCCGGAGCATTACCCCCTACGCCAACTGATAGCGGTAGGGGGCTGAATGATTGCGGACCCCAGTATTACCCCCAGCGGCAAGCTGATTCCCATTCGCCTCCCGCTCCCGGGATGGTGATCTCTCCTGAATGCGGCCTGAATGCGGCCTGAATGTGGAAAGTGCATCCGTAACATCAAGCATCAGCAACGTGCAACCCATTTCTCCTTCGAGCGATAATTTCTAATTTCTTCTTGTACCTTCACGCCCGTTCCACCGGAAACGCCAGTGTCTGGTCGATGTGGGTACTGCCGGTAGCCACCATGAGCAGGCGATCCAGGCCCAGGGCGACCCCCGCTGCCGCGGGCATGCCTGCCTCCAGCGCGGCCAGGAACGCCTCGTCCAAGGGCAACCGGTCCAATCCCCGCGCGGAGCGTTCCTGCAGATCTGCATCGAAACGCCTGCGTTGCTCGCCGGGATCCGTGAGCTCCTGGAACCCGTTGGCCAGCTCCATCCCTCCCAGGTAGAGCTCGAAGCGTTCCGCCACCGGCTCCGCATCCCGGCGGATCCGGGCCAGGGTCGCTTGGCTCGGGGGATAATCGTAGACGAAGGTCAACCGGTCCCGAGCGAGCGCCGGTTCGATACGATAAGTAAGCAACAGATCGAGCCAGCCGTCGCGGTCGAGATCCAGATCCCGGCATCCGGGGAGACCATCGGCGGCCTGCCGCAGCGCCGCCACATCCGCGCGCATGGGGTCCAAGCCCAGATGAGTCCGAAACAGCTCCCGGTAGCTGATGCGCCGGACCGCAAGCTCAGGGCGATCCAGGGCATGGCGTACCAGCTCCGCGACCTCCGTCATCAGGGCCCCATAGCCGAGGCCCGGACGGTACCACTCCAGCAGACTGAACTCGGGGTGGTGCAGGGATCCGCGCTCGCCGTCCCTGAACACCTTGCAGATCTGGAAGATGGGCCCGCTCCCCGCCGCCAGGAGGCGTTTCATGGGGAGCTCGGGGGAGGTCTGGAGATAGAGCGTCTGTGGCCCTGCCTCTGCGCCGGACCAACGGGTTCTCAGGCTGTTGAGGGCGGGGTCGCTGGCGGCGGCACGCGAGGCGATGGGGGTCTCCACCTCCATAACGCCGGCAGCGGCGAAGAATTCCCGTATGCGTCCGAGTAGATATGCCCGCGCCTTCAGCATCTCAAGGCCGGCGCTGGGCCGCCAGGTGGGACTCACCCGTCCTTGGCGCGGGCGACATATTCACCCGAGCGGGTGTCGACCTTGATCAGCTCGCCGGTCTGCACGAACAAGGGAACGCGCACCACCGCCCCGGTCTCCAGGGTCGCCGGCTTACCGCCACCGCCGGAGGTGTCGCCCTTGAGCCCCGGGTCCGTTTCCGTGACCGCGAGCACCACGAAGTTGGGCGGATCGACATTCAGTGGAGAGCCGTTCCAGAGGGTGACATTGCACATATCCTGTTCCTTGATCCAGCTGACGGTCTCTCCCATCGCGGCGGCATCGGCGGACAATTGCTCGTAAGATTCCGGGTCCATGAAATACCAGAGCTCGCCATCATTATAGAGATACTGGAGCCGGGTCTCGTGGACATCGGCGGCCGCCACGGACTCGCCGGATTTGAACGTCTTCTCCACCACGCGCCCGGTCTTCAAGTTACGAACCCGCACCCGGTTGAAGGCCTGACCCTTGCCGGGCTTGACGAACTCGTTCTCGACGATGACATATGGATCGCCATCGAGCATGATCTTGAGGCCGCCGCGAAACTCGTTGGTACTGTAACTTGCCATATCGTCCTCCTGATTAGAGGGGCTGAAATCACCAATGCTAGCGCGAACAGCGTCCGAAGCGAAACGAGTCGAATATGGATGATAAGGCTCGGCAAAGGCGCTATCGTGAACGCATGGAGCGCAAGCAGGTCGTCATCGACGCCGCGATCGACCGTGCCGAGCGGGAGCAGGGCGTTCTGCTTGTGCTCACCGGAAACGGCAAGGGCAAATCCAGCTCGGCGTTCGGGATGGTGGCGCGCGCCCTCGGCCACGGCCTGCGGGTGGGGGTGGCGCAGTTCGTCAAGGGTCGTGACGACACGGGTGAGGCGTGCTTTTTCCGCCGCCAGCCGGGGGTGACTTGGCATGTCCTGGGCGAGGGTTTTAGCTGGGACACCCAGGATCTTGCGCGCGCTATCCGGACGGCACAGCGCGGCTGGGCCGTCGCCTGCGAGATGCTGCGCGATCCGGCGTTCGATCTCATTGTCCTGGATGAGCTCACCTATCCGTTGCGGAACCATTGGCTGGAGCCCGCGGCCGTCGTGGCCGAGCTCCGGGCCCGTCCGCTCATGCAGCATGTGGTGATCACCGGTCGCGGCCTGCCGCCGGCGTTGCGGGAGGCGGCCGATACCATAACCGAGATGTGCGATATCAAACACGCCTTCCGGGCCGGGGTAAGGGCGCAGAAAGGGGTCGATCTGTGAGGCGCTGTCCGGCGTTGTTCATCAGCGGGCCGGCCTCCAACTCGGGCAAGACCACAGTCACCGCGGCGCTGGCACGTTGGTGTCGCGACTGCGGTCGTACCGTGCGGGTGTTCAAGACCGGCCCCGATTTTCTCGATCCCATGATTCTGGAGCGGGCCTCGGGGGCACCCGTTTACAACCTGGATCTCTTTATGGGGGGTGAGCGCCACTGCCGCCGACTCCTCTACGAGGCGGCCGGGCCGGCCGATCTCATACTCATTGAGGGGGTGATGGGGTTGTTCGACGGGGACCCCAGCAGTGCCGATCTGGCTACCCGGTTCGGCATTCCGGTGCTAGCGGTGATCGACGGCTCCGCCATGGCCCAGACCTTCGGTGCCGTGGCGCACGGGCTCGCCACCTATCGCCGGGAGGTCCCGTTCGCCGGGGTGCTCGCCAACAATGTGGCCGGGGCCCATCATTACCGGCTGCTCACGGAGGCTTTGCCCGCGGGGATAGGCGCGTTCGGGTGGCTGGCCAGGGACGCGGGAGTCGCACTGCCGGAGCGGCATCTCGGATTGGTACAGGCGGACGAGATCGAGGATCTGGAGGCGCGGATCCGGCGCGCGGCCGCGGCGCTGCGGGGATTCGACGGACACGGCCTAGGATGCGGTGGGCACAGCCCACCCTACGGGGTCGAGACGGCGCTGGAGCCGATCGAATTCGCGCAACCGGAGCAGACCCCGTTGCCGTCCGGGCTCGAGGGCCGACGGATTGCGATCGCACGCGATCGGGCGTTCGCGTTTCTGTATCGTGCCAATCTGGATCTCCTGCGTGACTTGGGTGCACGGCTGGTGTTCTTCTCCCCGCTCGCAGACGATGCGTTACCGGATGCGGATGCGCTTTATCTTCCGGGCGGCTATCCGGAACTGCACCTGGAGCGGCTGGCGGCAAACCGGCCGCTGAAGGCGGCCGTGCGCGCGCATCACGCCGCTGGTAGACCCATCGTCGCGGAGTGCGGGGGGATGTTGTATCTCCTGGAATCCCTCACCGATGTGAAAGGACATCGGGCAGACATGGTGGGTTTGCTGCCGGGGCGCGCTTTGATACAAAAAAAACTCGCCAATCTCGGTGTCCATAGGGTCAGGCTCACCCAGGGAGTGCTGCGCGGCCATACCTTCCACTACTCGCGCTTGGAGCTGGCACTGACCCCCGTCGCCTGGAGTCAAGGCCGGGATGCCGACCGGCGCGGGGAGCCGATATACCGGGAAGACGGCCTGCTTGCCTCCTACCTGCACTTCTATTTCCCCTCGAACCCGGGGGCGGTCGTGCAGTTGTTCAATCCGGCAGGCACGGTGAGTGCAGGTATGGCAGGGCTACCGAACAATCATCACCGCTGAAACATCACCTTTTCTAGTTGATACCGCAACTGCGGGGATCACCCAAGCTACTGGAGCATCAAGACCCATGAGCGAACCCAAACACTGCCGCCTACTCATCCTCGGCTCCGGTCCCGCCGGCTATGCCGCGGCCGTCTACGGCGCCCGTGCCAACCTGAGCCCGGTGATCATCACCGGCCTAGAGCAGGGCGGCCAGCTGATGACCACCACGGATGTGGACAACTGGCCGGGGGATCCGGACGGTGTGCAGGGGCCGGATCTGATGGACCGTATGCGCCGGCATGCGGAACGTTACGAAACCCAGATCGTCTTTGACCAGATCAACCAGGTCGACCTCTCCGAGCGCCCCTTGTGTCTGACAGGCGATGCGGGCACCTACAGCTGCGATGCCCTGATTATCGCCACCGGCGCCAGTGCCAAATATCTGGGTCTGCCCTCCGAGGAGAAGTTTCGTGGCCGTGGCGTCTCCGCCTGTGCCACCTGCGACGGCTTCTTTTACAAAGATCAGAAAGTAGCCGTCATCGGCGGTGGGAACACCGCCGTCGAGGAGGCGCTCTATCTCTCCAACATCGCATCCGAAGTGGTCCTGATCCATCGCCGGGATGCCCTGCGGGCCGAAAAGATCCTCCAGAAGCATCTCCTGGAGAAGGCGGAACACGGCAATGTCAAAATCGAGTGGAACCAGGTACTCGACGAGGTCCTGGGCGATGCGACCGGGGTCACCGGCATCCGCATCAAGCAGGTGCAGGACGGTACCACCAAGGACCTCGCGCTGATGGGCGTCTTCATTGCCATCGGGCACCACCCGAACACCCAAATCTTCGCGGGACAGCTCGCAATGACCAACGGCTACGTCGAGGTCCAAAGCGGCACCACCGGCAATGCTACCGCCACCTCGGTACCGGGGGTCTTCGCCGCCGGCGATGTCATGGACCGGATCTACCGCCAGGCCATTACCTCCGCGGCCACGGGTTGCATGGCGGCACTCGATGCCGAGAAATATCTCGACACCTTAAGCCCGTAGGATAGCCGTAGGATGCGGTGAGCGTGGGAGGTCTTTCAGGATAGCACTGCCGGGCGGCGTGAACCGCATCGATTGGCAGGGGGCAGTTGGCAGGGGAGGCTCCCTGATAACTGGTAACTGACAGCTGCCCCCTGAGATGCGGTGAGCGGCTGAAGGCGGGATGCGCTGCGCTTTCCCGCCCTACGGGACTGATGACAAAGACAGCACAGGACGTGGTGCAGCACGAGCTGGAAACAGCCATGGCACAATTTGCCGCACCGACCCGTGAGGCACAACGCATAGCTATCATGAACTTGATAGCTGCCGGCATGACACTTGGACGAGCCCAGAGCTTTACACCAGTTTCAAAACTACCACTTGCGATCTGACATCAAGCATAAAATAATGACATCATTGATAGCGATAAGGGGATCAAGCAGTCATGGCAACAGTTACCGTTAGAAATCTGCCCAACGAAGTGCATCGCGCGCTTCGCGTGCGGGCAGCAACGCATGGCCGGAGTACTGAGGCCGAAATCCGCGAAATCCTCGAGACGACCGTCCGGCCACCGAAGCGCCTTCGCTTGGGTACGGCCTTGGCGGCGCTAGGCCGGCGCGTAGGGTTGACGAATGAGGATTTCGCCGTCTTTGAACAGGCGTGCGACAAAACGCCGGTTGAGCCAGTGAGGTTCGAATGATCGTCTTGGATACCAATGTCGTCTCCGAAGCGATGAAGCCGAAGCCACATCCGGTCGTGCAGGCGTGGCTTGACCAGCAGGCGGCGGAAACCCTCTATCTGTCCAGCATCACACTTGCTGAACTTCTGTTCGGCATCGGCGCAATGCCGTCCGGCCGCCGTAAGAACATCTTGGCCCAAACCCTGGATGGCTTGTTAGAGTTGTTTGGAGAGCGCGTCCTGGTGTTCGATGCAGATGCGGCCCGGCACTATGCCGAGTTGGCCGTGACAGCCAGGGCCGCCGGCAAAGGGTTCCCTACGCCGGACGGCTATATTGCTGCCATTGCAGCTGCTCGCAGCTTCACCGTCGCCACACGTGATGTTGCTCCGTTCCAGACCGCTGGCCTCAATGTCATCAACCCTTGGGTAGCACAACAATTGATAACGGAGGAAAACGATGAAGCGTAGACGGATCCTACCGCTTTTGCGACACCCTCGGAGGGAGAGAGGGTGTAGCGTATGGCGTGCCCAACACACGGTGGGTGGCGATGTTTCCATTTAGACTTTAACCACTACCCTCTGGCATTTCGATCCGCGTCATTTCATCTCGAGCCATCTTGTGACCACCAACCCAAGCCCCCTCCACGCCGATCGCATCCTGATCCTGGATTTCGGCTCCCAGTACACCCAGCTCATCGCCCGCCGGGTGCGCGAGGCGGGGGTCTACTGCGAGCTCCATCCCTGGGACCTGGATGCCGACCACATCCGTAGCTTCGGCGCCAAGGGGATGATCCTCTCGGGCGGCCCCCAATCGGTCCATGAGCAAGCGACGCCACGGGCCGCCGCCGCCGTATTCGATCTCGGCGTTCCCGTGCTCGGCATCTGCTACGGCATGCAGGCCATGGCGGCCCAACTCGGCGGCCGGGTGACCGCGGCGACCCAACGCGAGTACGGCTACGCCCAGGTGCGCGCCCGCGGCCACTCCCGGTTGCTGCGGGACATCGAGGACCATACCAGCCCGGAGGGCTATGGCCTGCTGGACGTCTGGATGAGTCACGGCGACCGGGTCGAGGCCCTGCCGCCGGGGTTTCGCGCCATCTGCACCACGGATAATGCGCCCTTGGCGGGCATGGCAGACGAGGAACGGCGCCTCTACGGCCTCCAGTTCCACCCGGAGGTCACCCACACCCGCCAGGGGCAACGCATTATCGAGCGCTTCGTCCACGACATCTGCGGCTGCGGCAACCTCTGGACGGCGGGCAACATCATCGAGGACGCCATCGCGGAGGTCCGCCGTCGGGTGGGCACCGATCAGGTGCTGCTCGGCCTTTCCGGGGGCGTGGATTCCTCCGTGGTAGCCGCCCTGCTACATCGGGCCATCGGCGACCAGCTTACCTGCGTCTTCGTCGACAATGGGCTGCTGCGGCTGGGTGAGGGCGAACAGGTCATGCGTACCTTTGCCCGCCACCTGGGGATCAAGGTCATCCGCGCCGAGGCGGAGGAGCGCTTCCTTGCCAAGCTCGCGGGCGTCACCGACCCGGAGCGGAAACGCAAGCTCATCGGCAACACCTTCATCCAGGTCTTCGAGGAAGCAGCGGAAAAGCTGCCCGGCGTCAGATGGCTGGCCCAGGGGACCATCTACCCCGATGTCATCGAGTCGGCGGGGGCCGAGACCGGCACGGCCAAGGTCATCAAATCCCACCACAACGTGGGCGGACTACCCGCCGCCATGAAGCTCAAGCTGGTGGAGCCCCTGCGGGAGCTGTTCAAGGACGAGGTACGCAAGATCGGTGTCGAACTCGGCCTGCCCTACGAGATGGTCTACCGCCACCCCTTCCCCGGCCCTGGACTCGGGGTACGCATCCTGGGTGAGGTCCGCAAGCCCTATGCGGATATTCTGCGCCTGGCGGACCATATCTTCATCGAAGCCCTGCACCGGGCGGAGCTCTACGACCAGGTCTCCCAGGCCTTTGCCGTCTTTCTGCCCGTCAAATCCGTCGGCGTGGTGGGCGACAATCGCCACTACGACCATGTCATCGCCCTGCGGGCGGTCGAGACCCTGGATTTCATGACCGCCCGCTGGGCCCGATTGCCTTACGACTTCCTCGATCAGGTCTGCCGCCGCATCGCCAACGAGGTGCGCGGGGTCTCGCGGGTGGTCTACGACATTACCGGCAAGCCGCCGGGGACCATCGAGTGGGAGTAAGACTCCGCAGTGTGACGGCACACCCGTATTGCGAGCGCTGAATGCGCTGTGGCTGGGGCAGCAGTACCGAAGCACCAATAACCTGGGAATCATTTTTTTCCGCAAATGAACGCGGGGGTGTTCTCAATTAACAAACGATCTGATCCTGGCTATCTCGAACCACGGATGGACACGGATCAACACGGATTGGTCTCCATCCGTGTTCATCCGTGGTTCTTGCCAACAGCGACTCACGACTCGTCGGTCTGAGGCGAAGCCTCGCTGGCAATATCGATCGAAACTATGTACGTAGGTATCCCATGCCGAGTGACGAGGAGTGGATGCGCCGCGCCTTGGCACTCGCCAAGCAGGCGGCTGCGGCAGGCGAGGTGCCGATAGGGGCGGTCCTGGTACGGGAAGGTGAGCTGGTGGGTACGGGCTGGAATCGCCCGATCACCGATAACGACCCGAGCGCCCATGCCGAAATCCTGGCCCTGCGCGACGCCGGGCGTCGCCTCGGCAATTACCGGCTGCCCGGCACCTGCCTCTATGTCACCCTCGAGCCCTGTCCCATGTGCGCGGGCGCTATCATCCAGGCGCGGGTCAAACGGGTCCTGTTCGCAGCGGCCGACCCCAAGAGTGGTGCCTGCGGCAGCGTCTTCGATCTGTTGCCCGCGGACGCCCGCTTCAATCACCGCACCAACTGCACGGGCGGTCTCCTTGGCGACGAGTGCGGCCGGCTGCTGCGGGATTTTTTCCGATCACGTAGGTGATCGGGGACCCGATTCGCCCGGTGGCAGCCAGGTGTGCGTATTCGGGCTCGTCAATGCACGAGGACCTGCGCCTGGCCGATAATTTCATCCACCTCACGAATAGCCGCTACCGCGCCACTCAAGTCGACATGCGGCTTGATTTTTATCAACTCGGCCGCCCGCTCCTCGGTGGTCCCATCAGGTAGCTTCCTGGTGACATAGTAACCGGTCGCCAGACGTTCCAACGCCTTCACGTTTTTGTCTCCGAGCCGATCGGCGATAAAATCAATCCGGTCATGGTACTTTGCCAGGGTTTTTGGAAACCCCCCTTGGACATACTTGGCACGGTCCGTTGGCTCGTAGCGAAACCCATATGGCCGCTGGGGCCGGAGGCGCAACAGCCCATCGCCCCGCAACCCCGTCAATTCATCACGCAGATCGAAGGAAAAGGGTCCATACCAATACAGCATGAACCGGAAACCCAGCGGCACTTCCAATAATTCCTGCAGGAAATACGCCGCCTTCTGGATGTGGGTCTCTCCTGCCCAGCTTCTCTTATCCCACAAGGCCTGCACGAAATACGTCAGCACGGCATTTTTTTTATGCCTATCCATCGGTGTCCCCCTCTGGTCTTGATCGGATGATTTCGTTGCGATGGCTTCTCAGCCAGCGTTTTGCCTCGTCCGCAACCGCCCTGTCGGCAAACACAGAGTCCAGATCGACCACCGGCAGGTGGGTCAGGACGGCAGAAATCGTGGATGACAGTGAGACCCTGCCGTCGCGCATGCGCACCGGAAACTCGGGCGCGTTACCCCCCTGACGGTAACGGTCATGGCGGAAATAATCGGCACCGAATTTTTCGCTGAGCGCCCGGAAAACTGCTCTGCCCGCTTCGGTATCGATAGCGGCATCGATGGGATTGTGCGAGTAGATCAGTTTGAAATGTTTACGCCGACTGACGCGACGGGCGTGCAAGTGTCCCGGTAAATCCGCGTTCTGCTCTGCTTCCCGTATTCCCTGCATTACCTCGGCATCGGTGAGCCTGAGATGGCCTTCCACGTCGGTCGGGTAGCCGTCATCACCCTGCCATTCGAGGAGGAACTCCTGCAAATGGATGTCATAGATGCGCCTTATCGGGTGGAAGTATAGCTGCGAATACATGAAGTAACGCGCCGACATTAGTGCCTCGGCGGATTGGATACCGCCTTCGTCGAGACCCAAGGCAAAGCCGGTCTCGACATCCGTGGGGACCCGCGGCAGTATACGCAAGGTGTCGATCAGCCGGTACTGGTCGAACTTGCCGTACGCGACCCCTGCGTGATGGGAATCCCGGAGCAGATAATCCATCCGGTCCACGCCGAAGGCGTCGCCGACGATGATTTCAGCGAGGATCGTTTCCCAGGGCGTGAAATCGACGTCCGGAAGTTCCTTGCGGCCGAGTGCCAGCTTGACCACATCGTCCGCATCGATCTTCATACCTTTCCATATCGGATACATTTCGTCAGAGCGGATGAGCTGCGCGGTCAACGCCTCGTGGTTCCAGCCCTCGGGCAGAAGTTTCTTCTCGGCGGCATGGGAGAATGGCAGGTGTCCGATGTCGTGACAAAGAGCCGCCATGCGTAAAACGCAGCGCCAGTATTCCCGCTTCCTATCGTCGCCGACATCGGGGAATTCGTTGCGAACGTCATCGGTCAGCTTGCCCGTTACGACGTCGTATACCCGTTCGGCGAGCTCCATGACACCGAGAGAATGCTCGAACCGGCGGTGGGTAGCCCCCGGATAGACCAGATAAGTCAACCCTAATTGGTGGATATGGCGTAGGCGCTGAAAGGGTCGTGAATCTAATACCTTGCGTTCGTCGTTGGAAAGCCGTACGAAGACGTGGATCGGATCCCTGATCTCGTGGACATTCTTCGGCATGGACTTAGGTTCTCTCTTCGGCTAGTGGCTTTACCAACGGTATCCACGGGAGTGTCGCAGTACCGTGCTGCGGCCACATCTCGCTTCGCGTATCTGAAACCGTATCCTAACCGGAGGCCAAACCAGCAAACGAGGGTAACTGTTCAACTACATGATATACCACACTCATGACCATCAAAGCACAAGATGTTGAGGTTTCAACATTCAGGCACCTAGGGTTTTTCCTTGTAGTCAAAAGGGACACCTTAGTGTGATCGAACACCTCATCCGTATGCTCGGTCACTGGCATCCCTGCTCCGACCGGTACGGGAGCTGGAATGACGAGCGGATCAGTGCCCCCGAGCCACCGCCGGGGCAACATCACGAGTCTTGATGAACAGGCCGGAAAGCCCGCCATGCTCCCCCTTTATGTTACGGACCGGCACGACTGCTCTTACCTCCCGGGTCTGAGTGCGCGGACCCTGTTCGTGGATCCGTCGGTGCCCATGGACGGAGCGACCTACCAAGCCCTCCTTGCGCAGGGATTCCGCCGCAGCGGGACCCATATCTACCGCCCGGCTTGTAGTTTCTGCCGGCGGTGTATCCCCCTGCGGATCCCGGTACATGCGTTTGTGCCGAACCGATCCCAGCGCCGCAATCGGACCCGCAATCGCAACCAGGTGGTCCTCCGGGACCGTCCTGCCTGCTTCGATCCGGAGCACTACGTCCTCTATCGCTCATACATCCAGAGCCGGCATGGGGACACAGACAGCTCCGACGCCGCCCTGGTGCGCTACCGTGAGTTCCTGGTCGCTCCCTGGGGAGGCGAGACCCGCTTCCTGGAGCTATATCTGGACACACGGCTGATGGCAGTGGCCGTCACCGATTATCTGCCCGGATGTCTGTCCGCCGTCTATACCTTCTTCGATCCGGGGCGCTCCGATCGTGCACCCGGGACCTACGCCGTCCTATGCCAGATCGAGGAGGCCCGGCGGTTGGGACTTGAGTACCTGTACCTGGGCTACTGGGTCGGGGAATGCCCTAAGATGAGCTACAAGGAGCATTTCCGCCCCCTGGAGGCCTGGCTGGACGAACGCTGGCAATGGTACGGCCGGGGCGCTGAAATCAGTGGGACAGGCCGGGCCAGTGCAGCGCCTCACACAGTGCAATCGAACAGGTGAACCAATCCGATTAGAAGCCGGTCACCGGTCAGACGCCGGTCATCGGCGATCACTAGGCTGGTGATGCTGTGCTCCGTCATCAGGTCGACGGCAGCCTGCAAGCGTGCCTTCCGGTCGACGCAGATGGGATTCGCCGTCATCATATCGCCGGCCAACAGCTCCGAAAAATCCCGGCGATGGCGCTCCATGGCCCGGCGCAGGTCACCGTCGGTGATGATGCCGATCAGCTCCTGGTCCACGCAGACCACCGCGACCCCCATGCGCCCCGCGCTGATGGTCTGGACGACGTGAGCGGCGGGGTCGTCCGGGCGGACGATGGGCAGCTGCTCGGTATGCATCACATGCTCCACCCGGGTCAGCAGACGCCTGCCTAAGTTTCCGCCGGGATGGAAGCGGGCAAAGTGCTCGGGACGGAAGCCGCGGGCCTCCATCAACACGATGGCGAGGGCATCGCCCAGCGCCAGGGCCGCGGTGGTGGAGGCGGTAGGGGCGAGTTGGAGGGGACAGGCCTCCTTAGGCACAGCGGCATTCAGGTGAAAATCCGCATGCCGCGCCAGCGTCGAATCGGGCCGGCCCGTGATGGCGATGAGCTGGTTCCCATTGTCTTGGAGAAAGGGAATCAACCGGATGACCTCATCTGTCTCCCCGGAGTTCGAAAGCGCAAGGAAGATGTCTTCCGAACGCACCATGCCCAGGTCACCGTGAGAGGCCTCCCCCGGATGCACGGAGAACGCAGGCGTCCCCGTACTCGCCAGGGTCGCCGCGATTTTGTTTCCGATCAGGCCCGATTTGCCCATACCGCAGACGATCACCCTCCCCCGGCTGGCGAGAATCGCGTCCACGGCAGCGGCCAAATCCGAGTCCACCTGCTCGATCAGGGCGGTGATGGCGGTGGCCTCGATCCGCAATACCCGCCGTGCCCGATCGAGATAGGAGTCCTTAGAAATGCCCCCATTCCACTGTGCCGTCTGCATGGCACTGCGCGCGGCCAACCGTGATTTCATCTCGCTGTGCCAAGAGCTGTTGTGATTACTTGCATTTGCAAATTGCCCTTATCAACACCGGAGGTCGTGATAACCAAATCACCATTGGGTAATTTGCCGGTGCATTTTTACCGTATGCAGCTGGCTCGCGGTTGTACTGAACCTGAATGACCGGAACTCGATCAACTCAAACCGTCAACCGCCGATAGATCTCCGAGACCTTATAGGGCAACCTTTCCACCGCCTCGACAATGGTATAGTTCACGGCTCCGTACATATGGGGTAGATATTCCCGGCCTTCCTTGTCGATGGTGATGCAGAAGGGGTGAATGCTGCGGCGCTTGGCCTCGATCAGGGCGCGGCGGGTGTCTTCGATCCCGTACCGGCTGCGGTACTCGTCGCTGTAGTCGTCGGGCTTACCGTCGGACAGGGTGATCAGGATGCGGGTCTTGGCATCGATCCGGTCCAGGAGCTCGGTCAGGTGGCGGATGGCCGCCCCCATGCGGGTGTAGTCCTTGGCCTCGATGCCGGCGATACGACCCCGGATCTCATCCCCGTAGGCGTCATCGAAGCCCTTGACGCGAAAGGTCTCGCAGCGCTTGCGGGTCATGCCCGAGAAGCCGTAGATGGCATAGCGGTCGCCCAGGGTCTCCAGGGCCTCGCACAGCAGTAGCAGGGATTCCCGCTCGGCCTGGTTGATCCAGCCGCGGGTGGAGCCACTCATGTCCACCATGAACATGACCGCGATGTTGCGCTCCACCCGGTCACGTCGGGTGAAGAGGCGGTCGGACATCTCCAGGCCGCGATGGGCGTCGGCGCGGGCCTCCATCAGGGCGTCGATATCCACCTCGTCCCCGTAAGGCTCCTTCTTGAGCCGTTTGTCCTCGCCGCGCAGGGCCTCGAAGGTCTTGCGCAGTCCCGGCAAATGTCGGGAATACTTGTCGAGGGTCGCGGCGACGAAGCCGTCGCGTTTGGGCTCCACCGTGAGCTCACGCATCACGCACCAGTTCTTGCGGTAGCTCTGGCGGCGAAAATCCCATTCGTTGTAGAGATGGGCGCCGCGTTCGTGGTAGGTGCCGGACCACACATCCGCGCCCGCATCCGCGTCCGCTTCCACTGCCCCTTTGGGCCGATAGTAGCCGTCACCGGCGGGGACCAGATAGTCCGGGGGCAGCTCCCCCAGATCCAGCATGATCGAGCCGATGAGCCGCTTGATGTCCTCCGGCGGGCTGACCGGCTGGTCATGGAACAGGATCTCCAACTCGAACTCCCCCGGATGCTCGTCGTCCTCCCGTTTCCGCGCCGCGAAGGGAGTCTCCGCCTCGCCGGGGAACGCCTTGCGTTCGGACACCGGCTGCTCGGATTCCAGGTCCTTCCGATAGCGGACCAGCAGGCTACGCAATCCGGCCTTCTCGTCCTCCAACCGCGCCCGCAGGACCTCCTCGACCCGCTCCGGATAGAGCTCACCTTGATAGCACAGGGGCTCCGGTAGGGGCGGTGGCGCGGCCATCACCTCGGCCACCAGGGCCAGCGAATCCCGGGCCCGATCGCCGGCCCGGCGCAGCCGCTCCCGCCACACCTCCCAATGGGGCGAACAGGTGTGCTGACCGGCGAGGGTGTTGAGATGCTGCATATCGCGGTGAATCCCGGGCAGCTCCCGGGCGATACGGGCGTCCAACCGCAGGGTCTCGAAGGTGTGGAACAGCTGCAACGCACGCCTTGGGTCATCAAAACCCATCAGGGCCTCAATGATCCCCAGCCGCCAGGTACCGAACCGGGTCTGGGCCCAGAGATAGGCCGCCGCCGCCTTCAGGAAGCGGAAATTGTCCTCGCGGCTCCCGAACCGGCTGGCCATAGCCGGCAGGAACAGGGTCTCGGTATCCGTATGGATCGTCTCGGCGGCCGCGAGCCCAAGGCGCCGACCCGAGAGCCCCAGCACCACCCGTTCCAGGACACCGGTGTGCTCCGCGAGCGAGGCCCCGACCTGGGCAGCCCGGGCGCGCTCCAGGAACTGGTCCACATTCCTGAACACCTCCACCGCGGCGTAGAGGCCGGATTGGTCGTAGACATCCAGGCCCTGGATGATCCAGCGTTCCACATCCGGCAGGGAGAGCGCCTGCAAGGCGCGGTCGGCATGAATCAGGAACTGGTAGGCGCAGGCGGTGTTGTCCTTCTCCAGGGTCCGCACCCAGTGCAGCGCAAACTCCTGCTGCGCTCGGGTAAGACCCGCCAGGGCCAAGGCCGCCCCTCGCTTCGACGAGGCCTCGGCCCACAGGATATCCTCGAGCAGGTCTTCGAGCTGGTCGGCAGCGAGCGGCTTGGGCATCAGCGAAGGGTAAGCAGACAGCGGTCTTTGCGGTGGCAGCAGGCTGCAGCCGGCAGGGCGAACGCGAGCAGGAAACCGCCGGGGCGATGAGCCGGACCGGCAGCAATGACAGCCCGGTTATTGTGATCATCGGGCGACCAATCCGCAACCGGTAGGGCCGGATCGACTGCGGTTCAAAATCTCTGTGCCCGGTCCGTCCCCACAGATGCCGGGCAACCTCTTATTTGAGCCGCATTGACTATAGGAAAAATGGTGCGGTTCGCTAATTTTCTCTGGCTCCCACGCTCCGGAAGACTGTAAAAGAATTCGCCCTTGGTGGTGGCGAGGGTAAGCTCCCGGTCGAGTTCGATCCGAGAGGGTGAGATTGATGGCGAGAGGTTACAAGCCAGGCGTCGCCCGTGCCCAGGCCGCACGCCTGCCCGCCCGGCTTGAAGACTAGGTCAGCGAAACCAACCGCGTTCGGGCTTTCTCTCGTTCCCACGCGCCGCGTGGGAACGCAGAAGCTCCGCGCCGCGGAGTGTCTCGGAAACTCGTAGCCGCTGCTGCATGGGCCTGATGTGCTTGATTTTCATGAGGATTCAGCTCAATTGAGAACGCCCTCTAG
>NZ_SMSC01000028.1:0-51778 GCF_004359955.1 Candidatus Thiosymbion oneisti | reverse complement strand
TTTGGTCTATCCAATTTCTTGAAGTCCTTATGCGTTGACTTGAGCGACCGCTTCACTTCTTTGATGTCCTCTGACAGCGGTAAATCCTCCGGTAGGGTCCCTGACAGCTCGACCATTGTCTGCCTGACTTTTTTACCTACGGTTTCAGCAGCACGCTCGGCATTTACCTGCCCACGTACATTTTCCGTGCGAATCCTCTCTTCCGTTTGTGTAATCCGGAATAGGTTGGCTGCCAATTCGGTTTTCCCCATAAAGTCCAACGGCGAGCGTCTTTCCGGAATTGCTTTTCGCCGACGCAGCTGTGCCAAATTCATGTTGTACATCCCTCTGTATCCGGCATTTTGGAAGAAAGGATAGTTTTCAACGCCGGCGCCTTTTGCTGTTGCGCTAAGTGATTTCTCGCGGTCAGTAACGTCATCCCGGATCAATACCCGCTCGACATCCTCCGATTCCTCGACGTACCGCTGGAAAGCCTCGGCAATGGTCGCGAAGTATGCCTGTGCACGAGCGACTTGGCTTTTCCTCGGATCCGCATTCATCGTTGTGAGATAACAGGCGAAGCGCGAGAGGCGGTAATCCATGCGGCTTCCATCTTTGGTCTGCCGTTTTGCCTGGATGAAGTTCTCCAAAACATCGATGTTGAGGGCCATGCAGGCGCCAATCGCCTTGTTGATGGCCTTATTGAAGGAAGCGGAAGATTCGTAACCCAAGGCTTCCATAAGTTGGCTCGCCCACCAGTAGCGAAACCCATTGTCGGTCCCCATATCATCGAATGATGGGCGGGTTTCCTCAAAGTGGAAGACTTCAATAGTAGTCATGCGGGGCCTCGTTTCGAACAACCAGTAACTATATGCAAAACGTTACGGCAACCGGACCTGGCGTCGAGTGTCCGTGAATCAAAGAACCGCAGGGTGAGATCACATAGCGTATTCTCGCTTGTTCCCACTCTCCGGTTAAAGTTCGGGTACTCCGGGTCATCTCCGAATAGCATACTTTACACCGAATATAGACTAATTCTGCTTCTTGCCCTTACCCAGCCCGATTATGGGCACCACCTGTGCAGACTGAAGCTCATCGGCGTAATAGGGCCGCTCGCCGGTGCGGCCTTGGGCAGCGGCGAGCTCCTTCTCCCGAGCGGAGATCAACCCCAGGCATTGGCGAACATCGGTGATGGTCTGCTCGGAGAGGGGATGTTTCATCCCCGGCGGTGGTGTGACGTCCTTGATGACCGCGGCCAAGGTCTTGCGCATGGCGATGAGGATCTGTTGTTCTTTCGTAAGTTCTGACATGGCTTGTCTCTGCGGGCCGAGATTGGCCTTGGTTACTGGTTTTCGATTCGTCGCGGCACCTCGACCGATCACTTCTCAAGGCGCCCGATCATGTTTCTCTCCAGCAATCCTGAATTATTTGGCGCGGTTTGGGGGAAAAGATCCCTCCTGCGTCGGGACCAGTTTGACGTGTTGCGTTCGATGCACCAAGGCTCGCTGATTTCCTGTGGCGCCGGTGCCGGCGTCTTAACGCAACCTACACCCACATCGCCCGCCGTGCGGCTTGCATGCGCGGATCTCGCTTGAGTGCAGGTTTGGGGTGAGGAACGAGCCTCAACGTTAGGATGTTAGATTTCGTGCTTGACATTACACTACAGCCACCCCATACTTTAATCTTGGTTGCGGGGTGTGCATGGGTACACTGCGCGCCACTTCCGAAGCCCGGTCCATTGGTCCGGGCTTTCGCGTTTCTGGAGCTTCTATCTGTGCTCTACATAGCTTACCTCGACGAATTTGGCCATATAGGGCCGTACATCGGGCACGACGACCCCCGACATAATACCCATCCGGTTTTCGGCCTAGGCGGCGTTATCCTGCCATACAAAGAAGTCCGATTCTTCTCGACCTTTCTTTTTCGGTAGTGGTAAATTTTTAAGTGGTCAGCGTAGAAGGATTCATTAACCACGCTCTATTTTTTTGATCCCCTCTCCCGGAGGGAGAGGGGGTGGCGTGTGGCGTGCCCAACACACTGCTAGTGGCTATGCTTCCATTTAGACCTTAACCACTACCTAAATGTCAACAATACCTAAAAGCGTGCAATCGCCCGCAGTAAAAATTCGGGGTCTTTGCTGTCATCGGCCCGCTGGCTCCGGCGTGTCAAAGGTTTGGCGACTTGCAGCTCAAGGGATAGACCTCGGGTGAGCCAAGTGCGGAGCCCGACGCCGGACGAGGCCAGTGAGCTTTCGCTGGACGGGAGCAAATGGTTGGACTTTTGCCGCACCGCGCCGAAATCATAAAAGCCGAAGAGCTGGTACCGCTCCAGGAATGACCAGGGTGAGGACCTGGTGTACTGGAGCTCGAGGGTGGTGCCGATGCCGTCGTCACCACTCAGCTCCTTGGGGTCATAGCCACGGCCGAAATCGATGCTGCCCAGGTTGAACTCTTCGTCGGCGAGGACCGGATCAAACGCATACTGGGCCTTGACCAGGGCATAGAGGGCGAGGGTGTCGGTGAGGGTCTGCAACCGCGATGCGGTCAATTGCATACTCGTGAACTTACCGTCGGCATCGAATCGGGATGCCAGGGGATCCCCGGCGTCGGTCGATCCGAACCCCGAGAGTCCTTGGCGCACACCCAGGTTCAAGTAGGTCGAGCCACCCCAAGGATCCCGAAAATCATAGGCCACCGCCAGGCTGAGTACCCGCAGATGGTCTTCGATGAAGGATAGGTTGCCGAAGATATCCGTCTTGCTGTCGATGAAGTCGAAGCCGCCTTCGACAAAGAGGTTGTGTGACCGGGTGCGAATGATGGGGTGGACGACCTTGAGGTTGGCCAGGAGCTTGGTGGAGTCGTAATCGAATTCGGAGAGAAAGTCACCGGGGTTGGAGTCGCCGTAAGACAGGAAGCTGGAGAGGTAGGTGCCGCGATCGCCGATCCGCAGCGAGCTGGTGAGCATGCCGACGCGCTGGTTCTTGCGGTTGCCCCCGAAACCCTCGTCCGGATCGCTGACCAGACCGGTAATGCCGATACTCTCCCCAAAGCGGGTGAAGGAGTTGGTGCCGGCGCGGACCGCGACCTCCCACTGGCCGGTGAAGGTGCTGCCGAGGTTGTCGAGCAGCACCAAGCCGTCGAACCGCTTGCGACCGGCAATCACCACCAGTTGGGAGGCGCCGACGGCGGCCTCGGAGGCCCGGAGCACACCTTTGGCCTCGATACCCGGCAGGTCGTTGGCCAGCAGCAGACCCCGCTCCAGGGTGCTCAACCTGAGCGGGCGCTCCATGGTGACATGCTCGAGGTAGCCCTTGATCAACCACTCGACGGGCCCGACCGCGCCTTCGATCACGACGCTGTCGATATATCCCTCCAGTACCTCCACGTACATGCGCCCGCCGACGATGCGCTGGGGAGGAACGATGACCTGCGAGAGAAAATAACCGGCATCCCGATAACGGCGTTGGATCTCGCCGGCCAGGGCATAGATTTCAGCCAGCGACACGACCGTGCCGTAGCGGCTGCTGAAGACCGCTTGCAGCTCCTCGGGGGAATAGACGGTAGTACCCCTAACATCGATGTTGTGGAGCTTGAAGCGGATCTGCTCCGCGCCGCTCGGCGCGAATGACTCATGACCCGGGGGAACGGCCGGGCCGCTCCGGGGTAGGACCGGGCGATTCCCCTCCAGCGTGTGCACCCGGACATCGGGCTCACCGGATCGGAGCGGAAGACGCGGCGCCTGGGGCCGGGTTTGAGCCAGGGCCGTATCAAGCACACCTAGGGTCAGCAGTAGGTAAACGGCAAGGTACCGACCACCCGTTTTGAAAAACCCCATACCTCTTCTCTCCCGAACTCGCCCGAACAATCGTCCATCATTATTCCACAAATAGAGAGGGGTGGTGAGAACCAAGGCCCACCACCCGTCCATCATTTCAGTTTGTTCTTAAGAGCCTTCAGGCGCGGCGGGTATCGCACCGGAGACAGAACGCTCCGCCTCGATTTCCTCCGGGGCCGAGAAGGTCACCCGGCGGTTGACGGCATCATAGGGGTTGGTTCCGTTCATCAGTCGGGATTCGCCCCAACCGCGAATCGTCAAACGTTCCCCATCGATACCGTGCTTTTCCACCAGGTAGTTGCGCACCGCCTCGGCCCGTCGTTGCGACAGGTCACGATTGTATATTTCGGACCCTGAGGCATCCGTATGTCCCTCGACCACGAACGAATATCCCTTCAACTCCTCGCGATGCAACAGCTCCCCGATCGTATCCAGGAAGGGGATCGTCTTCGGATCCAGTTGGGCCGAGTTGATCTGGAACTGGAGGCGAAAGGAGGCCGGTCCGGCGTTCGGGTTGCCCTCGGAGGTAGGCAGGGGTTCCCGGACTATCTTTCGTACGCGCTTGGATTTCGAGCCCTTTGCAGAGACGCGAGAAGACCTCGCAGAGACCCGGGAGGACCTCGAAGCAGTGCGGGAGGACTTTGAAGCGGCGCGGGAAGGTCTTGAATGCGCGCGCCGAGCGGGCGATGCCTTGCTGATCGAACGGGTATTCTTCAGGGCCTTCAATACCTGCGCACGCGAGGCGTTCCGGTCGAGATAACTCCCCTCCGCCCACGCGTCGAACGCTGCCAGGTTTACCACGAGCAGGGAGAGCAGACTGACCTTGAGTTTGATGTTGCACATGGACTGATTACCTCTCCGTTTTGTTCCGTTAGTCCTCATCAGGGAAATCTACGGCCCCAGCGTATGGTGGCGCCGTGTCGATCCTATCTCGGCTAGGAGTATAGTATGGTCCGCTGCATCTTCAGAGCAATCCTTTCTCCTTCCAGAACTTCTCGGCACCCGGATGCAGGGGGGTAACGATGCCCTTGATGCCGGTTTTTACGCCCATCTCTTTGAAGGTCTTTTTCTGGCCGGCCATATAGGCGAGCCCTTCGTCCGTATAGAGCTTGGACAGCAGATCATAAACGATCTCATCCGAGACTTCGGCATTGGCGACCCACAGGGCCGAGTCCTGGAAGGAAGGGACAGCCTTATCAACGCCCTGGTAGATTCCTGCCGGGATCTCGACCTGGGTAAAGTAGGGATATTCTTCATAGAAGCCGCTCTCGGCCGCGTCCTTGCTGAGATCGACGAGGGCGATAGCGTTGGTCCGGGCGGCCATCATCACGGCGCCGGAAGGAAAAGCGGTAAACAGCCAAAAGGCATCGAGCTGCTTGTTCCCGAAGGCATTGGCGGCGTCGTTATAGCCCATGGCGTTACGCTCGATCTTGTCCCAGACACCTAAGTGGGTGAAGAAGAGCTCGCAGTTGGCGAAGGCGCCGGAGCCTGCGTTGCCCACGCCGACCTTCTTTCCTTGCAAGTCCTGCACGCGGGTTATTCCGGAGTCCTTACGCACGACCAACTGGGCGGGGGCCCCGTAGAGGTAAGCTACCGCCAGTACGTCTGCGTATTTTCTCCCGTCGTTTTTCAACTTGCCTTCGCGACCGAGATACAGGTGTCCGGAGTAGACGACGCCGAACTGCATCTTACCGGCGTTTACCTTGCGCAGGTTCTCGACCGATCCGGCGGAGGACTGGGCCTTGACCCGATAGTCCTTGGCTGCCTTGACGGGCCCATAGGTCTGAATGGAGTTGGCGACGATCTGGAAGGTGCCGCCCGCGGGGCCGCCGCCGAACACGATGCGTTTAGCAGCAAGGCCGACGGAGGGGATGGCGAGCGTGCAGGCCAGCAGGACGGCACTTGCGGTAAGGATCATTCTCAAGCTCAGCTTCATGAGGCGCTCCTGTGGTGGGTGATGTTTGCGATTTACTCGGCGATCGGCAGTCGTTCAAGCATCGGCACCGATACCGACCGTATAACCTGACACTCCACTCTAGCGCCTGGCGCACACTTCAACAACCAAAGAAAAGTCCGTGTCGCCGGTGTTCAGCAGCTTGTGGATTTGGCGTACCGCTCGCTGCGCATTGCGCCCCTCTCGGTAGGCATATTGCTCCGGTTGTCGATCGGCCTCGATGATCGGCGCCGGTACCAGGCTCGTTGCCGTCCCGACCACCCGGTCTCGGATCGTGGGAATGCCAAACGAACGCTGCTTGCCGTTCGTTTCGGGGATCAAAACCTGGCCTCCCGGACTTGCCCGGTGACGCTTTTGATGGTCCTTTACATCGTAAGGCTGTGGCCGCTTCGTTACCTCCCTGACCGCTCCGATCTCCCACCCCGGATTAGGGCCGATAGATCACACCTCGGGCTGCGCCGGCCCCGACCGCGGGTGCAGATGCTCCCGCACAGGGAAGTTCGGCCGGCTGCGGGACTGCTCGCAGAGACGTCTCACATACTCACCCACTAAACCGATGCCGAACAGGATCATGCCCGCCAGGAAGAAGAGGACGCTGAACAGGGTGAATACACCCTCGGCCTCGGGTCCGATGACGAGACGCCGAAGGGCCAGTAAGACGGCAAGGACAAAGGAAACCAGAGCGATCCCGATACCTGCCAGGGAGAAGAGCTGCAAGGGGATCAGCGAGAAGCCGGTCATGAGATCCAGGTTGGGATGGATGGACTCATAAAGGGGGTATTTGGGTTTGCCTGTCGCCTGCTGAGTGTTTTCGACCCCGATCTCGGTGGGATTGGCGGCATAGATATAGGCCAGGCCCGGGGTGAGTAGCTCGTCGGCGGTCCGGATCGCATCCACGATCGCTCGGTCATAGGCGCACGGCATGCAGCCCGGATCCGTCATCCGGATCCGGGTCACCTGCTCCCGCAAGCGATTCATGGCCTTGGACACCAAGGCCCGCCATCTGCTGTCCTGATACCGACGGCGAAAGCTGCCCACATAGTCGTGCCCTCGGTCCATCTCGGCCAGGAGCCGAGGTATCGCTTCGGGGGGATGGCGCGGGTCCGCATCCAAGGTCACCAGCCGGTCGCCGCCGGAGACCTCGACGCCCGCCATGACGGCCGCAGGTCGGCCCGCGTTACCGCGCAGCAGAAGCACTCGGGTAACATCCGGGCGCAGCTTGTACTGCTGGCGCAGCAAGGTCGCGGAGCGATCGCGGCTGCCGGCGTCGACAAACACGACCTCATAGGCGATACCGAGGCCATCGAGCACCGGGTAGAGACGGTCGAACAGCTTTGTCAACACCGCCTCCTGGTTGGAGACGGGGATGACCACCGAAAGCTCGGCACCGGTAGTCTTATGCTGCGTCTCGTTCAAGTCGTCCACCTTCCAGTAGCGCCGCTAGGGGTGATTATACCCGTTGCACGTGAATATTTCGGTAAGCGAGGTGGGTCGATCGTACCCGAGAGCAAGGCGCGACGAGGAGGAATAGCCAGGCCCTATTGCGACGAGTCGCAACGCTGCTATCGGGTGCGAGGGGCGTGCATCGCGGCGAAATATTTACGTGTAACGGGTATATTACCCATCTCGTGCCTCGCGCTCGGGCACAACAGACATATCTTGCTTTCCACAAACCCCATCTGCAACGGATATAACCGGATTGCCTTTTTACCGCGACACCGGTTTCCGGGACAGGCACGAGCGATAGGGGGGATCTCTCCCTTCTCTTCAGGGACAACAGGATATTGGCGAGCTTGAACAGGGTTTGGCGGGTACCCTGGTAGCCGATCCAGAGACGCTGATGGCTGCCCACTTGATCGTAGAAGGGAAAGCCTGCGCGCACCAGGGGAAACCCTAAGAGGCTGTCTAAAAAATCAAGGTGCCTTGGTCTTAACTTCCCGCCGGAGAATTCAGCCGCAACTGAACGCGAATGAACACAAATCGAAGATCACGGCTTAAATTTGCGTCGATTTGCGTTCATTTGCGGCAAAAAATAAGGGGCTTACCGATCAGGGCCGGGACGCAGGTGTTGTAGACGAAAACCGCCGCCGGGTGGTAGCTGTCGATGGCCTGTCGGATGGCGTGTAGGAGCCGCTGCTCGCCCCGCCCCATGACCACGTCCTGCTCGGAGCGATCTGAGCGCCATCGAAGGCACAACCGCCAGCGGTGGCCCCCGGCTTGGGTCTGGCGCAGCCGGACCCTGCCCGCTTCGGGTGGGCACCGGCCGGCTCGTCGAGCAGTATGGCGATGTCTTTCCGCTTCATGGAGGCCCCTCGGCTGCATGCTTCGGGGGTCATCCATGCAGGGCTCGTGCCAACCGCTAGCCTATTGATTTCTCAAGACAAGAAAAGGCGATGAAATGTAGTCTTTACGACAAATGATTGGCGGGGATAGTCCCAGGCACGCCCGGCATCTCCAGGTTGTGAGCATGTTCAAATAGCACGACGCTTGAGTTGCGTTAGTCATAGACTACGCATCACGCGAATCGGCGCGAATCGGATGGTTTGCGCCCATAGGAATATTCGCATCGATGCGTGTGATTCGGAGGAAGAGCGGGCTCTGCTCACCGAGTTGGTGACCAAAGGCAAGGCGGCGGCATACAAGATCAAGCACGCCAATGTGCTGCTGAAGGTCGATGCCAACGGACCGAATCGGAGCGATGCGCAAACCGCGGAGGCGTTTTCGTGTTTACCAAGCAATGCCTGAACCGGCGCATTTCTGATCTGGAAACACTGCGCTGCGAAGCAACCGCCTGGACCGAGCGGCGTAATGCTGAACAGGTCGGTGTGGATTGGCAGTTCACGACCGAACAGGCCCGGACGATCGCGAGAAAGTCCTTTTACAACACCCTCCTAGAAGGAGAGCAATGCCATTAAGTTAAGCGTTACCGACGCGGTTTGTGATCGATCGTGCGCTGTTTTTTTCGCCCTCACCCCAACCCCTCTCCCGCCGAGGGTGTCGTAAAAGGTGAGGCCCGACGCGGTCATTTTCGTTCACGCGCTACGTGGAAGCGTGGAAGCCCGCGCCGCGAGAAAGCATCAGGCCGGTGTATACTAATGGAATCACACCTGCCGGCTGTCCGGCGTTATCGGGTGCGGCCCAGAGTGGCGCTTCGTCTTTGGAGCGTTGCCGCCAGCTGGTCATAATCCGTAAGCCGCCCGCTGGAAAGACGGCGGTCCCAGCTGGACTCGCATCCCCGAACCGTTAATATCTTGTCGGTTCTGACCGAAGCCGACACTTCGGTCGGCTCCCGGACTACCGATATTCCGTTGGCTCCTGGCTATCGGTAAAACCTGAAATGCCCAGCTGTTATCCAAATAGTCATCAGTCAATGGAAGTTTCGTTCCCCAGGCGCTGCGTGGGAACCAGAGACCGGGAGCGGGTTTTGCGACACCTCGCCGTGGGAGAGGCTGAGGCTTAACTTAATGGCATTGAGAAGCGAGAGGGAAGTGGGGAGAGGGGTCAAAGGGCGTTGATCGGTGCCTTTATGACACCCTCGAGGGAGAGGGAGTGCAGCACGACATGCCTTAACATACTGCTATCGGCGACGTTTCCATTTAAACCTTAACCACTACCGTGCTTAAAATGAACTTTGAAGTTTGTATTCCAGAACTGTTTCCATAGCTTCACCCCAACCCCTCTCCCGCCGAGGGTTACGTTATGTGTCCAAGCCGGTTTTTCAACAATATCCTTCGATCCAAATTATTCATCTAATACATTAATAATTATTCAAAAAGATGGAGGTCCCTTTCTTTTATGCCTGAGAGAGGTGAAGACTAACTGAGGCATCAAACTAATCGCCTTCATTTTATCCGTTACGCCATACCACTTTAGCCTCAGCCGAAAAACTGGGCTTAGAAAGCAGCAATAAACTGAATCCTTTACCAAAGGTAGTTATGATGTTCCAGTCTAATCGCAACAAGATATCTTCTATGTAATTCTTTTTCTGTTTGAGTACATTGTTGTACTCGTCTTGTTTTTCCTTTAATGATGCAGGTGTGGTTGGCTGGTTATTCTTGGTATTGTGGAGCGTGATTGAAGCTACAACATTCTTACTCGCGATGAGATGCCCGACCCCGATGGTAACCTTATCCTTGGAATCCAAATACATATGATTGTAACGTCCTTCGTACTCTTCTAATTTCTTTTGCACTATGGTTTTTACCGAACTCTTCAAAGGCATCGCTGGTTTCCTCTTTATGAATTACGGTTTCGTCTTAATGACCCGTCTTTACCCATCCTACGTCACTCTTCATAGGGTAGCAAACCCCCGCGCCAGATCGGCTTTGATGTCTGCGATCGCTTCTAAGCCGACGGCGATTCGGATCAGGCCCTCGCCGATCCCCGCCAGCTCCCGTTCCTCATCGGTAAGACGGCCGTGGGTGGTGGTAGCAGGGTGGGTGATGGTGGTCTTGGTGTCCCCTAGATTGGCCGTGATCGAGAGCAGGCGCGTCGCGTCGATGACCCGCCAGGCGGCCGCTCTTCCGCCGCACACCTCGAAGGCGACGATCCCGCCGCCGGTGCGCTGCTGGGTCCCGACCAGGTGATGCTGGGGGTGGGCGTCGAGCCCCGGATAGAAGACCTTGATCACGCCGGGTTGTCTTTCAAGCCAGGCGGCAAGCACCTGGGCATTGCGTGCGTGGGCCAGCATCCGCAGCTCCAGGGTCTCCAGCCCTTTGAGAAAGACCCAGGCATTGAAGGGGCTCATGCTGGGGCCGGCGGTGCGCAGTACGCCGAAGACTTCCTCGCCTACGAGCTTATGGTTGCCGACCACGGCGCCGCCGACACACCGGCCCTGCCCGTCCAGGTATTTGGTGGCGGAGTGCACTACCAGGTCCGCTCCCAAGGTCAGGGGCCGTTGCAGGGCCGGGGTGCAGAAGCAGTTGTCCACCACCAATAGACAGTCGTGGGCATGGGCGAGCTCGGCCAGGGCCCGGATGTCCGCCATCTCGGTAAGGGGGTTCGAGGGTGTCTCCAGAAACAATAACCGGGTGTCGGGGTCGATTGCCCGCTCCCAGGCAGCCGGCTCCGCCAAGGGTACATAGTGGGTCTTGATCCCGAAGCGGGTCAGATACTTGTTGAACAGGATGGTAATGGAACCGAAGATGCTGCGGGAGGAGAGGATCCGGTCCCCCGCCTTCAGCAGCCCTAGGCATAGGCTCAGGATGGCGGACATGCCCGAGGCGGTCGCGACGCAGCGTTCACCCCCTTCCATGGCCGCCAGCCGCTCCTCGAAGATGGCTACGGTGGGGTTGGTGAACCGGGAGTAGATGTTTCCGGGCTCGTCGCCGCTGAAGCGGGCCGCCGCCTCGCGGGCGTTGGTGAAGACGTAGCTGGAGGTGGTGAAGATGGGTTCCCCATGCTCACCCTCCGGGGTCCTGTGGTGCCCGGTGCGGATGGCGAGGGTGGTAAGTTCGAACGCGTCCAGGGTGCTCATCGATACCCCCCGTAATTTAAGAGCCTAAGTACACATGCGCATATTGAAGGAATAACTACGAATCACACGAATCGACGCGAATGTTCCTGCGGGCACAAAAAATCTAATGCACGCAGATTCTTGTGATGCGTAGTTTGTGCCGATCTTATGCCTTCAGAGGCCGTCTAAAAACTAACACATTGATTTTCAGCTGGCTCCCCACGCTCCAGCATGGGAGCAGACCTTGTCCCGACGGAGGAGGGATCTGACGCTCCAGCGTCGATTAAGCGTCTCGGTAGGCTAACAGCCAACGCTTATTAGCACAGAGGAGCTGAATCCGCTGGAGCGGACACGACGGCATTCCCACGCTGGAGCGTGGGAACGAGCGCGAAATTTACAGATTTTATGCCCTAAAATCAGTATCTTAATTTTTAGACAGCCTCTCAGCCGCGCCGTCAATAAGCACTACCAGCGTTTTCAGCGTCGGCTGGAAGGCTTTGCTCGGCGGTCACGCGGACGGCGTGTAGGTTCCCGATCCTAGGCCCTCCCGTCAGCTTTCTCGAACGCAAATCAGCCACAAGTGCGTCTATATCGTAATCATGTTCCCGCGCGATATCATCTTTGACTTTCCAAAGCTCCTCAATGATTTCATCAACCATTTCCATCTACTCCCATTAATTCTTGTGGTGTACAGATCTCGGGACGGTAGTGGTAAATTTTTAACTGATAGTGTAGTTAATAATCCAAGTCCGCCGAGCCGCCTAGCGGCTAACCCTCGTACCGCAGAGCCGAAGTACCGAAAACGGTCGTGCTTAACCGGCAGTGATCGCAAGTTAAAGCGCTCTCGGTTCCCAAAAGGTCCGACAGGAAGTTAATCACTCCCGGGTCAGCACTTCCCCGAAAACATCGAATCAGCAATCGCGGACCGGTTGGGTTAGGCGCAGGGACGGAACCTAACCCGACCAGGAAAATAACCACAGAGGGCACGGAGAAAACAGAGCATTTTCGCCGTGTTTTCTCTGTGTTCTCTGTGTTCTCTGTGTCTCTGTGGTGCAAAAACGCAACCATGACAAAGCCTTTGGTTGGGGGAAACGTTTCCGTTATATATACACGCAGGTGTACTAGCCTCCGCCATTTAAAGATTTACCATCACCCGAGTTTTTTCACTGGCAAAAACACTCTTTAAAGCGGTGGCCGTTTTTTCGCCGTTAAGTTTTGAATACATAGTTTTTGCTTCGCGTTTGCAGAATTTGTGTATGTATAGGGTCAGGCCGTGTTGTAGAGCTCGATGACCGTTTCGCTGGGCCGGAAGCCGGATTCCCTGACGCTGTCGCTACGGTTCTGCTCGAGCTGCTCGAGATACCGAGCGGTGACGTCTCCGGTCACGTATTCGCCGTCGAATACCGAGGTGTCGAAGCGGTCCACATCGCTCTTGTTCTTCTTCTGGACCGCCTCGATCAGGTCGTCCAGATCCTGGAAGATGAGGCCGTCCGCTCGGAGCAGGCGGCAGACTTCATCCTCGGAACGGCCGTGGGCGATGAGTTCGCTCGCGGTGGGCATGTCGATGCCGTAGACATTGGGATAACGTACCGGTGGGGCCGCGGAGGCGAAATAGACCCGCTTGGCACCCGCGTCCCGTGCCATCTGGATGATCTGCCGGGACGTGGTCCCCCGGACGATGGAGTCGTCCACCAACAGCACGTTCTTGCGCCGGAACTCCAGATCGATGGCGTTGAGCTTTTGGCGCACGGACCTCTTGCGCACCTTCTGCCCCGGCATGATGAAGGTGCGCCCGATGTAACGGTTTTTGATGAAACCTTCCGCGAAACCGATGCCCAGCCCGTCGGCGACCTGGAGGGCAGCGGTGCGGCTGGTCTCGGGTACGGGGATGACCACGTCGATGTCATGGTCCTGCCACTCGCGCTTGATCTTCGCGGCCAGCTTTTTCCCCATGCGCAGGCGCGCCCGGTGGACCGAGATGTTGTCGATGATGGAGTCCGGCCGCGCAAAATAGACGAACTCGAAGATGCAGGGCGAGAGTACCGGCTGTTCCGCGCATTGTTTCCTGTACAGCCGACCCTCGGCGTCGATGAATACGGCCTCGCCCGGCGCGATATCCGCGATGAGTTTGAAGCCCAGGGTGTCCAGGGCCACGCTCTCGGAGGCGATCATGTATTCGATGCCCGCGTCGGTCTTGCGCTTGCCGTAGACCGCGGGCCGAATGCCGTGGGGATCCCGAAAGCCGCAGACGCCGAACCCCGGAATCATCAGGACCGCCGCGTAGCCCCCGCGGCAGTGCCGATGGACCCCTGCCACGGCATCGAAGATATCCCGTTCGTCGATCCGCAGCTTGCCTTGAAGCTGCAGCTCGTGGGCGAAGATATTGAGCAGGACCTCCGAGTCCGATGCGGTGTTCAGGTGGCGCAGATCTTCGGCGTAGAGATCGCGCTTGAGCGCCTCGGCATTGATGAGGTTGCCGTTGTGCGCCAGCACGATCCCGTATGGAGAATTGGTGTAGAAGGGTTGGGCCTCCGCGCAGCTTGAAAGGCCCGCCGTGGGATAGCGCACGTGCCCCAGGCCCATGTTACCCCGCAGGTAGAGCATGTGTTCGGTGCGGAAGACGTCCCGGACCAGGCCGCTGTCTTTGCGCAGATGGAGCTTCTCGCCTTCGCTGGTGACGATGCCGGCGGCGTCTTGTCCGCGGTGTTGCAGGACCAGCAAGGCGTCATAAAGGGATTGGTTGACCGGCCCCTGGCCGACGATGCCGACGATGCCGCACATGACGTACCTCTAGCGGATGCAAGCGACCTGTATCGGGGCGGAAAATCTAATATGGATGCCCTCAACGACCGATACCATTGAGCTGGCAGGATCTCCACGGAAAATTTAGCCGCAAATAAACGTCAATGGACTAAAAGCGTCGATGATGGCGAGCCAATCGCAATCGATTGGCGTTCATTGGCGGCAAAAAAAGAATTCCCGCTGTGAAAATCTGCGGACAAAAAGGATGTCGCCCGGATAAATGTCAACACGACCTGGGTATGACGGGTAGATCCAACATCGCCTTCACCGATGAATCGCCGGGCTCGATAGGTCCGGGCTCAGCGTGCGCTACAGATCCTTCAGCCGGTCCGTCACCTGCACCGGGATTTGCTCCAGGATACGCTCGGCCAGGACCTGGAAGTGGCCGATAAGGGACGATTGCCGCCACCAGGCGTCTTCTGGCCAAGGCGTGAGCGACCCAAGGAACACCAACATTGCTGCCAGAATTACCCCCCTGGCCGCACCGAACAGGCTTCCCAGGACGCGATCTATGCCGGTAAACCCCTTCTTTTTCAACAGTACGGAAAGCAGGTAGCCTAAGATTGCCCCGAGGACCAATACCCCGAGGACCAGGATCAGGAAGGCGACGATGATCTGGAAATTGGGGCTCGTGATCCAGCGCGCGAGCTCCTCGGTAAGTTCCTCCTGGAGGGAGGCGCTCGCGATCCAACGCGCGAGCACACCAGCAAGTTCCTTATGGAAGGTCCAGGCGACAAACAGGGCAACAAACCAGATAACGAAAGAGAGCACTTCGCGCACGAACCCGCGCACGAACCCGATGAGGGCGGACAGGGCAATGACCCCAATGATGGCGTAATCGACCCAGGCCATGCTTGATTTGCCGCTTGTTTGCCCCTCAGGGGTAACGCTGAATCTGGCCCTTCCGCCCCGTTTTCCTCCGCAGCTTAGCGGCCACCGACTCGATGCGTTTGCGCGTCAATTCCGGCCCGATGCGGATCCGGTACCACAGTTTCTGTTTCACCCGTGCTTCCTGGATAAAGGCGGGAAATCCCTTGACGCGCAAATCCTGCACCAGCGTGTCGGCACGTGCGTACTCCCGCACGCTGGCCACCTGGATGACCCAGGAGGAGGGGCTCGTGGACGACCGGGCCGGAGCCGCGGGTTGCGAGGGTACCGGTTTGGGGGTCGCGGTTGCCTTAGGCGCCCGCTTCGGCTTGGCCGCAGGCCGCGCTTTCGGTTTGGGGGTCGTGGTTGCCTTGGGCGCCCGCTTCGGTTTGGCCGCGGGTCGCGCTTTCGGCTTGGGGGTCGCAGTTGCCTTGGGCACCCGCTTCGGCTTGGCCGCGGGCCGCGCTTTCGGCTTGGGGGTCGCGGTTGCCTTGGGCGCCCGCTTCGGCTTGGCCGCGGGCGGTGTTTTCGGTTTGGGGATCGCGGTCGCCTTGGGTGCCGGTTTCGGCTCGGCCGCGGGCAGTGCTTCCTCGACCGGGACCAGGTCCGGCTCGGGCCCGAGCTCGGGTCTCTTGATTGCGGGTGTCTCGAAGAACTCCGGCGGCGGGAGCTCCTGCGGTAGCGACGGATCCCCCTGCGTCGGCTCCTGATACTCGGAGAACGTGGACACGGGGGGCTCGACCGGAGGCTCCAGGACAGAAGCATCATAGCCCTGGTCGAAGTCCGGCGCTGGAGGAATCGCCATTTCCTGTTCCGATACCGGCTGTAAGGTCTCCTCCTCCTCCAAGAGCATGGGGAGAAAGATCACCAGCAGCACGACGATGACCGCCGCGCCTATCAGACGTCGTTTTGCTCCTTCCTCCATAAGCCTTCCCGCAACAGCGTTGCCCGAGTGGAATGTTTCAAAGATTATATCAGGATGCCGCCGCGCCGTGGATATAGCGTAAGGCCGCCTCGACAGTGGTGAAGGATCCGAATGCCAGGATGCAGTCGCCTGCCCGGGCCCGGCTCGCCGCGGTCCGGAGTGCTTCGGTAATGTCCTCGCATCCGTGCAGATCCCGCTCCGCTGCCAGGCCCTCCAACCCCGCGCGCAGCTCGGCGGTGGGCAGGGCCCGGGGGTCTGCACTTGGCCCCAGGTACCAGGCATCGACTTGCCCGGCCAGGGGTTCGGCGATGGCCTGCGGGTCCTTGTCCTGCAGGACCCCGAGCACCGCATGCATGCGACCTGGGCAATCGAAGGCGCGCAGGTTGGCCGCCAGCGCTGCGGCCGCCTGCGCATTGTGGGCGACATCCAGGAGCCAGGTCACCGCGCCCGGCACGATCTGGAAGCGCCCCGGCAGGTGTGTCCGCTGCAAACCCAGGCTCAGGTGAGGGATCGCCACCGGTAGACGCGGATTCAGGCAAGCGACCGTCATCAGGACAGTGGCGGCATTGTCGCGTTGGAAGATCCCACGTAGGGCGGGCGCGGGCAGACCTGTCCGCACCAGCTCGGGGCCCAACCAGCGCCAGCTGGAGCCCTCGTCTTCCCAGTCGAAATCGCGTCCCAGGACGAACAGATCGCAGCCGAGCGTTTCGGACCGCTCGAGCAAGGCCCCGGAGGGTGCCCGATGCCCCACGACGGCAGGCCGGTGGGGCCGGAAAATGCCAGACTTCTCCGCGGCAATCTGGTCCGGGGTGTCACCGAGCCAGGCGGTGTGGTCCATGCCGATGGTGGTCACCACCGCAACGTCCGGGTCCAGGATATTGACCGCGTCCAGCCGTCCGCCCATACCCACTTCCAGAATCGCAACGTCCGGCTGGGCACGCACGAAGAGATCCAGGGCGGCCAGGGTGCCGAACTCGAAATAGGTCAGGGTCGAGGCCCCGCGGGCCCGATCGACGCGCACAAAGGCGGCGCACAGGGTGGCGTCCCGGATCTCCTGCCCATTCAGGCGGATGCGTTCGTTGTAGCGCAGTAGATGGGGGGAGGTATAACAGGCGGTGCGGTAGCCGGCGGCACGGTAGATGGACTCGAGCATGGCGGCGCAAGAGCCCTTGCCGTTGGTGCCGGCGATGGTGATGACGGGGAAAGCCACCGGGTCGCGTTGCAGCCGGGACCAGACCGCCGCGCTACGCTCCAGCCCCAGCTTGATAGTCCTTGGGTGCAGGGTCTCCTGCCAACGCAGCCAGCTTTGGAGGTCGTCGAATCTCATTGATCCCGTTCCTGCATACACGCGGGGATCCGAAGCCAGGCGGGCGCGGATTTTTTAATCCGCAGTCCGGTCTCCCAACCAGCGCCGGATAATTCAGGATTGCTGAACGATCGTCGCATAGCGTGATCGCGGGGCGTTTCTGGGATTATACTTACACACCATCTGTGCACTTCCTTAAGTCGAAGAGGCCTCGAATGGATGCCGATACACTTCGTTTGCTCTTGATCGTCGCCGGTGGTCTGGTGCTGGGCGGACTCTATATCTGGGAACGGCGGCGGGCCCGTTCCGATAAGGAGGGGCCTTACGAGAGAAGCGAACCGGACGATGACAAGCGCGAGCCCTGGCTCGACACCGGGACCGATGAGGCGGGCGATAAGAGCGATGGCACAGCTGCAGGCGACGACGCCCGAGAGCGGTCCGGGCCGCCATTGCCGCCGGATCAGTCGGAGCTCGAGCTGGAGCCGCCGGTGGTAGCGGACAGGCGGGGGCCGGTGCGCCCCAAGAGTCCGATGGTCCTGTCGCTCCATATCATCCCGAAAGAGGGGAGCTTCGACGGCGAGACCATCGTGCGTGCGGCCGGGCGGTGCGGAGTCGAGCCTGGGGAGATGGAGATCTTCCACTGTTACGCCGATGCCGAGTCCACCGAGCATCCGGTGTTCAGTATGGCCAACATGGTCAAGCCCGGGACCTTTCCCTTCGGTGCCATGGACGAGTTCGAATCGCCCGGGCTGACCCTGTTCTCCCAGGTGGAAGGCGCCCCCGACGACCCGTCCCGACTGGAAGCGATGCTCACCGCCGCGCATTGCCTGGCCGATGCGCTCAAGGCGGAGATCCGCATCGGGAGCAGGGAATCGCTCACGCCCGAGTCGGAGGAGCGTTTGCGGGATCGGGTCCATGAGCTGATGGCTTGGCGGCTGACTGATCCGGACCCCCAATGAGCGTCCCCATCGCCGTTCGCTCCCGTATCGAGGAGCTGCGGCGGGAGATCGATCACCACAACTACCACTATTATGTCCGCGACGACCCGCAGGTCCCGGACGCCGAGTACGACCGCCGGTGGCGCGAGCTCCAGGACCTGGAGACCCGATATCCGGACCTGATAAGCCCCGAATCACCGACCCAGCGGGTGGGCGGCGAGCCCCTGGCGAGCTTCGCCGAGGTCGAACACCTGGTCCCCATGCTCTCCTTGGAGAACGCCTTTGACGAGGCCGAGCTGCGGGCCTTCGACCGCCGGGTGTGCGAGCGGCTCGGGTATGACCGGGTCCGCTACCTGGCCGAGCCCAAGCTGGACGGCTTGGCTATCAGCTTGATCTTCGAAGGGAGGCGATTGCGCCGGGCGGCCACCCGTGGCGACGGACGTCGGGGTGAGGACGTGACGGCCCAGGTGCGCACCATCCGCTCCGTGCCCCTGCGGTTGCGAGGCGAAGGCTGGCCGACGCTGATGGAGGTGCGCGGCGAGGTCTTTCTGCCCAAAACCGGTTTTACGGCCATCAACGCCAGGGCCCGAGAAGAGGACGGCAAGACCTTCGCCAATCCCCGCAACGCCGCCGCCGGCAGCCTGCGGCAGCTCGACCCCAAAATCACGGCCCAGCGGCCCCTGACCATGTTCTGTTACGGCTTGGGCGCGGTGCAGGACGGCACCCCGGCGTCCACCCATAGCGAGCGTCTGGCGTTGCTGAAAGACTGGGGACTGCGTACCTCCCCGGAGCTGCGGGTGCTGGACGGCATCGAGGCCTGCATCGCCTATCATCAGGAGATCGAGACCAAGCGTGACGCCCTCGACTATGACATCGACGGCGTAGTATTCAAGGTCGACTCCCTGGCCGATCAAGAGGCCCTGGGCTTCGTTGCCCGCGCGCCGCGCTGGGCGATTGCCTACAAGTTTCCCGCCCAGGAGGCGCTCACCACCGTCGAGGCGGTGGTGTTCAATGTGGGTCGCACCGGCGCCGTTACCCCGATGGCCCGTTTGCAGCCCGTCTTCGTGGGCGGCGCCACCGTCTCCAACGCCACCCTGCACAACCTGGACGAGATCCGACGCAAGGACATTCGGGCCGGGGACACCGTCTACATCCGCCGCGCCGGCGACGTCATCCCGGAGGTAGTGCGGATCCTGCCCGAGCGCCGGCCACCAGGGACCGAGCCGGTTAAGCTCCCCCGGAGCTGCCCGGACTGCAATTCCCCGGTGGTGAAGCCCGCGGGAGAGGCCATTGCCCGTTGCACCGGCGGCCTCCACTGTCCGGCACAGCGCAAGGAGACGATCTGGCACTTCGCCGCGCGG
The DNA here is from genome assembly GCF_004359955.1 of Candidatus Thiosymbion oneisti. Lineage (NCBI taxonomy): Bacteria > Pseudomonadati > Pseudomonadota > Gammaproteobacteria > Chromatiales > Chromatiaceae > Candidatus Thiosymbion > Candidatus Thiosymbion oneisti. The sequence goes on along the minus strand of NZ_SMSC01000028.1, from coordinate 32,357 downwards.
CGGGCCATGGACATCGAAGGGTTGGGGGAGGAGCTCATCGAGCAGCTGGTGGACAGGGGGATGCTCGCAGACCCTGCGGATCTCTATACCCTGAAGGAAAAGCGCGAGCAGCTCATCGATTTGGAGCGCATGGGCGAGAAATCGGTCGCCAACCTGCTTACGGCCATCGAGGAGAGCAAATCCACCACCCTGGCCCGGTTTATTTTTGCGCTCGGAATCCGAGAGGTGGGTGAGGCAACCGCACAGGCCCTCGCGGACGCCTTTCCGGACTGGCGACAGCTGAGGAAGATCCGACGGGTCGAAGACCTGGTGCCGCAATGGGGCGTCAAGGGTGTCGGCCCCGAGACCGCGCGGGCCGTCCGCAAGTTCTTCGAGGATAAACCCGCATTTACCCCCAAAGGCGCGTTTTCCGATTGGCTGGTGGCGCGGAAGATCCCCGGCGTCACTGTCAATGTGGCCGCGGCCCTGGTCGATCGCTTCGAGACTTTCCAGGCGCTGAGCCAGGCCCAGGTCGATGATTTGGAGCAGGGGATAAAAGGCGTTGGCCACAAGACCGCACGGGCCATCCGCCGGTTCTTCGAGGATAAGCCTGAGTTTACCCCCGAAGGCGCATTTTCCGATTGGCTGGCGGCGCGGAAGATCCCCGGCGTCGGCACCAAGGTGGCCGCAGCCCTGGTCGATCACTTCAAGACTTTCCAGGCGCTGAGCCGGGCGCAGGTGGAAGACCTGGAGTACCGGAAAGAGAGTCGGGTGCCCGGCGTCGGGGAGGTGGTTGCCGAACGGATCGTCGGCTTCTTCGCCGAGCGTCGCAACCGGATCGTGATCCGGCGGTTGTTGAGCGCCGGTGTTCATTGGGAGACGCCGGCGGTCCCCGCCGCGGCGCCCGACCAGCTACCCTTGACCGGCAAGACGGTCGTCATCACCGGCACCCTGAGCCGGTCCCGCGATCGGATCAAATCGGCGTTGCAGGCGCGCGGCGCCAAGGTGACCAGCACCGTCTCCAAGCAGACGGACTACCTGATCGCCGGTGCGGACCCTGGGTCCAAGCTGACCAAGGCACGAGCGCTCGGAGTTACCCTAGTGGATGAGGAAGGGCTCGCCGATCTATTGGGTGGGGATTGAGGAATGGAGATCCGTGGTCTGCTTCTTGCGGACGTGCCATCCTTGGCCGCTGGGTTCCGGCGTCCCAGCCGGAACGACGATCTGGTGGGTTAGCTCCCGTCATTGCTGATTATACCCAAGCCTTCTCAAAACACACGAGATTGTGTTGCGGATGGACGGCATCCATGAAGTACACCGGGTCGTCTTTAGCCGCGGTTTTTTCCAGGTTCTCGTAATCGCGGAGGAAGTGTTCGTGCGCCTTCGGGTCGGCTTTGCCAGGGACCAACTTCGGCTTGTTAGTAGACGTCGCCCAAGCGATGCAGCACCGCAGTCATGCCGCTCTCGGTGTAGGAGATCCCGACGGTGTCTTCCACCCCGTGCGCGATCGCCTTGGCCGACAGGTACCGGTGCGCTTGCAGATGAGCGTCCAAGCCCGCCAGATCATCTGCGGCGAGCGCGCACGTGCTTCCACCAACCTCGGTACCGACACGACACAACCCCTCGATACCGCCTTGGCGATAGCGTTTGAAATGGTTGCGCACGGTAGTGGTATCGACCGACAAGACTTCGGCTACTTGTTTCGCTGTCCAGTCGGTGGCAAGCAACACTACCGCCTTGATTCGGTCAGCGGCGCGCTTCTCATGGGCGCTGCGATGCGCCGCCCGCAGTTCGGCGAGCTGTTCGGCTGAAAGCGTGTAGTCGAGCATGCCCTATATGTTATAAGTATCTTCAGCTGGTTACGCGCGGTTCTTAAACTCAAAAATCATATGAGAGCGGTATACAAAGCCATTAATTTTTCTTATTTTGTTTAAAAGACGGAACGTGGCCTGCCTCAGTTGTTTATATTTTCCGATATTTTGAACCGTATATCAGGGTTGAGCCTTTCTTTCCCTATTTGGCCGGATGGATACCACTACGATTGAGCTCAAACGCCAGTAGGGGATTCTTGAGTTAAAAAAAGGGTGGTGGTTAATATTTAAATGACGCGAGAAAGCCCTTTTACAACACCCTCCTGGAGGGAGAGGGGGGGGAGAGGGGGTCAAAGGGCAAAGATCGGTGCCTTTTGCGACACCCTCGGAGGGAGAGGAGTTGGTTGCAGGAGTGCCGGCCCCCCTACCCCATGCTCCAGCCCAATGCCGTTACTAAGGCGCGGTCCTGGATTATTTGTCGCGCAATCCTATAATAGGACAGGATTTACAGGATTACCCAGGATTCATAAGATTCTTGCATTTTAGATACAAATGTTTGGCCACGGCCACCGGCGACCAACAGGTCACCCTGACACTCACGGCGGACAATGACGTCACCATCAATTATCGAAGATCGTCTGCCTGTCCTCAGCCTTGCGAGCTCCTGGGACCATCCGGGTGGATCGAGCTGGTCGAACCCGAGGTCGCGTCACGGGCGATGGAGATTGAGATCGACCAAGCGGATGCGGATCCACCGCGAAAAAAGTAGGTCGGGTTAGGCGCGTGTCGCTGGGTCGAGCGATGCAAACCGACCTGAAGGCGCCGTAACCCGACAAAACCTAGTACGTATGCTCTCAACGACCGAAATAGAAAATTTAGCCGCAAATCGACGCAAATGACCGCAACATCCCAGCAGTCCGCACAGCGGACCCTACCATCAATTCGATCCAGAGAGGGCCCCAGCCCATGACCCGTCTTTCCGTTCACCCCAAGGTCGCGGGAAGGGATTGCATCCGTGTCTCCCGGCTCCGGGCGGTTGCCCTGGCCTTGGCGGTCGCCCTCCTGGCTATGGGCGCCGCCCAGGCGCAGGACTTCACCGTCACTAATGCGAACGATAACGGCACCGGCAGCCTGCGCGAGGCAGTAACCCAAGCCAACGCCGCCGGTACCGGGCCCCATCGCATCACCTTCGCCGCCGGTGTGACGGGCCCCATCGTCCTGACCGGTGATCAGATCGACATCACCCAGGCCCTGACCATCACCGGTCCGGCGACCGGTCTGACCATCGACGGCAATCAAGCCAACCGCACCGGACGCATCTTTGGGGTCACCGAAGAGGTAGCGGTGACCCTGGAGCAGCTGACCCTGACCAACGCCAAGACCACGGCGGTAGGAAGCGGTTCAAGTTGCGACAAGACCACGGGCGGGGGCGGGGCGATCTGCGCGGAGGGCCACCTGACACTAAGCAACAGCACCGTCTCGGGGAGCCACACGGAGCGCTCTGGCACTACTGGCGGTGGGGTTCTTGGCTATAAAGACGTCACCCTGACCAACAGCACCGTTTTGGAGAACTACACGAAAGACGCCTCTGGCGGCGGGATTTCCAGTGGTGGAAGGGTCACGCTGATCAAGAGCACCGTCTCGGGGAACTACACGCAAGGGAGCGGCAACAAAGGCGGCGGGATTAATGGCAGCAGCGGCACTGTCACCCTGACCAACAGCACCGTCTCGGGGAACTATACGCAGGGGAGCAACGCCGATGGCGGTGGGATTTATAGCAAGGGAACCGTTGCCCTGACCAACAGCACCGTCTCAGGGAATTACACGCAAGGCAGCAACGCCAAGGGCGGCGGGGTGTATCTCTTTACCGGCACGGCCACCTTCACCAGCAGCATCCTGGCGGGCAATACCAAGGGCGCCAGCGCCAGTGCCAGCGATTGCGAACAGGAATCGAGTGCCGCCGTCACCGCCGGCAACAGCCTGCTCCAGGCGACCGGCGCCCAGGCCTGCGATCTGAGCGCGACCGACGGCAACCTCATCGGGGAGCAGGACCCGCGGCTGGGATCACTCGCAGACAACGGCTGTACGACCCCATCCGGCGGCGCCTGTGTCAAGACCCATGCCTTGCAGTCGGGCAGCCCGGCCATCGACGCCGGCGGTACGACGACGCTGAGCACCGATCAACGGGGACAGCCGCGCGTCCAGGGAGCAGCCGTGGATATGGGTGCCTACGAGTCCGGTTTCACCGGGACCGGTAGTCCTGAAGACCCGTCCCCCGGCACCACCTCCGGCACCGCCGGCACGCCCAACACCGGCAGTGGTTGCCGCGCCGACATCCGGTGCAGCGACGCGGCCAAGCTGTGGATCCATCGGGCCTATCGCGGCTATTACGGGCGCTGTGCCGAGTGCGGCGGTTTTCGCTACTGGTGTGAACGCCTGGACGCCGAAGGCGGCGGCACCGATCTGACTCCCATCATCGCTGCCTTTGGCACCTCCCAGGAATACACCCAGCGCTTCAGCGGGCTGAGTGACGCCGAGCTGATCCACAACCTGTATCGGAACATGTTCGATCGCACGGCCGAGCCCGGCGGACTGGCGTTCTATCTCGCGCGCCTGGCATCCTACCGCGAGGCTTGGCGCGCCGGCCATGACGGCAGCGACGAGGGCGCCACCGAGTACGGCCTGTCCCATATCGCCCTGGACATCCTGCTCGGCGCCCAAGGCGACGACGTAGGCGTCCTGGATGCCAAGCTGACCGACTGCGAGCAGTATCGAAGGCGTGGTAGGTCGGGTTAGGCACGTATCTCCGGATCGAGCGATGCAAACCGACCTGAAAGTGCCGTAACCCGACAAACTGCGAGCAGTATTGAAGGCGTGGTAGGTCGGGTTAGGCACGTATCTCCGAATCGAGCGATGCAAACCGACCTGAAAGTGCCGTAACCCGACAAACTGCGAGCAGTATTGAAGTCGTGGTAGGTCGGGTTAGGCACGTATCTCCGGATCGAGCGATGCAAACCGACCTGAAAGTGCCGTAACCCGACAAAACCTAGTACAAGCGTAGGAACGAGCGCAACCAGTCCTTGTCATCTCGACCGCCGGGAGTTGTCATCCCGAGCGTAGCGAGGGATCTTCCAGCGTGGCAAAAGTTTCCAGTGCACAAGATCCCTCCTCCGTCGGGACAAGGATTTCTCGCTTCGCTCGAAATGACAACCAGAAAAACTAGATAGTTGGATCAAGAAGGGTCGAGACTGGTGAACCAATTGCGACCGATTTGCGTCGATTCGCGTTCATTTACGGCAAAAAATAATGGCTCTTTATGGATTCCGGACTGCTTTGGAGTGCGCCGGCAAAGCGGCGCGGTCGAATCGAACCTCAGCAATTGGGGATACCAGGGGTGTTTACCGGGAACCTGAACGCCGGGTTGCGCACGCGCCGCGGCGACGGCGCTTTCCCCTGGCCGCCGTGCCTTTGCGTTACCGAATCCAAAGCGGCGGCGGGTCGGTACGCTAGGCCCGTCCCGCGGCTGGGTCGGGTACCGCGGATTCCGGTCGGTATCGGGGTAAGGTTGCCGCTGCACTCCAAAACATCCGGTCGTGCCCTTCCATGATCGTCAGCAGTCCGGAATCCATAAAGAGCCAAAATAGTTTCCAACAGTGAGTATCGCGTGACGCCGGCGCCTGGGAGCCGGGTGGAAATGCCGGATGGAAATGCCGGATGGAAATGCCGGACGAAAATGGAGGAGTCTTCTGATGTTCAAGTCTTGGAATCCGCGTGTCGAAACGCCTGCCGCTACGGCATCTTCTAAACCAGGCAAGCGTCTCGATCTACCCCTGGCTGCGACGGCGGCCTGTATCGTCCTCATGCTCACAGCCCCCATCATCGGCGCCAATCCCACCGGCGGTAAGGTGGTCCGCGGCAATGCCCATATCGCCACCCAACCGGGGCAGGTAACCATCGATCAGCACAGCGGCAAGGCCGTCATCAACTGGAACGGTTTCAGCATCGAGAAAGGCGAAGTCACCCAATTCGACCAGCCCGGCAGGCGCGCCATTGCCCTCAATCGGGTCGTCACCAACCGTCCGTCCCGGATCAACGGGCAGTTGCGGGCCAACGGCAATGTGTGGCTGATCAATCAGAACGGCGTCACCGTCGGACGGAACGGTACAGTTAAGGCCCAAGGCTTTCTGGCCACCACCGCGGATATCGCCGATGACAACTTCATGGCCGGGCGTTACCAGTTCGACCGCCCGAGCCCCAATCCCCATGCCAAGGTCATCAACCGCGGCCACATCTCGCTCGGCGAGCGCGGTCTCGGGGCCTTGGTGGCCCCCCATGCCCGCAACGACGGCGTCATCGAAGGCCAGGGCTCGACCGTCGTCATCGCCGGGGCCAAGACCTTCGCGGTGGATCTCTATGGCGACGATCTCATTCACTTCGAGACCGGCTCACCGGTGACCCGCAAACCGGCAGGCGTGGAGGCCCTGGCCGAGAACAACGGGATCATCCAGGTCGACGGCGGACGGGTATTGATCACCGCCGCTGCCGCCGAAGGCATCGTCGACCAGGCGATCCGGGTGGGCGGCAAGGTGACTGCACGCAGCGCCTACGCGGACGGAGGCGAGATCGTCCTGGACGGCGGCAATCACGGCGCCGTGGCCGTGACCGGTACCCTGGATGCCTCGTCGCGGAGCAGCCGGGGCGGCAAGATCGACATACGGGGTCGCAAGCTCAGACTCGGACGCAAATCCCTGGTAAAGGCCAGCGGCGGCGCGGGCGGCGGCGACATCCGCATCGGCGGAGACCGGGGCGGCCAGGGCCCCGGCCGCAATGCCGACCGGGTGATCCTGGCGCCCGAGGCCCGGATCATCGCCGACGCCACCGGCTTTGGCGACGGCGGCAGCATCATCGTCTATGGGCAGCAAACGGCCAGGATCGACGGCAAGCTGACGGCCCGGGGCGGTCAGCACGGCGGTGACGGCGGCTTTATCGAGACCTCTGCCGCCGGGACCATTGACATCGCGGCGGCCCAGGTGGACGCCTCCGCACCTGCCGGTAATCCGGGGACCTGGTTGATCGATCCAGTAGATATCAAGATCGAGGACATCGAAGCAGGCAAAATCGAGGATGCATTGGAGGGAGGGAGCAACGTTATAGTGAGTACGGACACTGCTGTTACGCCCCGCTATGGAACTGAAACCTCCGGTCCGGGCAACATCACTGTTGCCGCCGACATCCAGCCTAATTTGGCTGAGGCCGCCGGCGACCAGCAGGTCACCCTGACACTCACGGCACACAACGACGTCATCATCAATAACGGCGTCACCATTGGACCAACGAGTGCCGATGCCGGAGACCGCATGGGGGTTACCATCATTGCCCAGGGCGTTGATGCCCAGGGCAACAACATACCGAATGGCGGCAACATAACAAACAACGGCACCATTGATGTTTCTGCAGGCGCTGGAGGGGACGTCAACCTCACGGCGGCAAACGATATCGGGTTGGGCCGTATCCATGCTGGCGCCGGCGACATCACCATTATCGCCACTACCGGCGCGATCACCGACAACAACTCCGAGGTTAAGGCGAATGGCAGCGAAGAGGAGAACCTCGTGGGCGGCAATATCGGCCTGACCGCGGGCGGCGCTATCGGTGCGACAGGAAACGCCGATATCGACACGGCTGTAGCGACCAAGCTCGACGCGCAGGCCACCGGCGGCGACATCTTCATCGATGAGACCGGCGATCTCGCCGTGGGTCAAATCATCGCCGGTACGGCTGCCGACCGGAAGGACATCACCCTCACTGCAGGCGGTGCGATCACCGATAACAACTCCGAGGTTAAGGCGGATGGCAGCGAGGAGGAGAACCTGGTGGGCAGCAATATCAGCCTGACCGCGGGTGGCGCTATCGGTGCGACGGGAGACGGCGCGATCGACACGGTTGTCACGACTAAGCTTGACGCACAAGCCGGCGGCAGCATCTACATCGACGAGACCAATGATCTTGCCGTGGGTCAAATCATCGCCAGTACGGCTGTTGACCGGAAGGACATCACCCTCACCGCAGGCGGTGCGATCACCGACGGGAACTCCGAGACTAAGGCCGATGGCAGCGAGGAGGAAAACCTGGTGGGCGCCAATCTCGCCCTGACCGCGGGCAGCGGCATTGGCACCGCAGGTGAGGATATCGACACCAAGGTGAGCGTCATCGACGCCACCACCGGCAGCGGCGGCATTTACATCGCTGAGACCGATGCCGTGCGACTAGGCAACACAGCGCCCATCACCATCGGCAGTGGGGGTGGGGACATTCAAGTCACCGCCGGCGACACCATGACCGTGACCCAAACCGTCGCTACTACCGGGAGTGGAGCGATCAGCTTGACCATCAACTCCGACGACTTGCAGGTCAATCCGGCCAACCTGGAGGTCAATGCTGAAGTTACGGCCGGCGGCGGGTTGAGCCTGGATGCAAAGGGCCTATTGAGCATTACTGCAGCCGTCAGCGGAAGCAGTGTCGAGCTCACAGGTGGCACCGGCATCAAGCACACCGCTGCCGGAGACGTCACCTCCACTGGCGGCGACATCACCGCCACGGCGAAGACCGGCGACATCAGCATGGCCGACGGCACTGTCTACACCACAACCGGCGGGGATGTAACTCTCACGGCGGCGAACAATGTGGCCTTGGGCCGGGTCGTCGCTGTTACGAACCTTGACGGGGACAATGAGGAGAGGCACGCCATCACCGTTAAGGCGGGCGGAGCGATCACAGACGGCAACTCCAAGGTTATTACAGAAGACGGCGAACAGAGAGAAGAAGAAAACCTGGTCGGTGACAATATCAAGCTGACCGCAGGCAGCGGTATCGGCATTGATGAGTCGGGTACGATTGACGACATCGACACCCAGGCGGACCGCATCGATGTCACCACCGGCACCGGGGGCATCTATCTGGCCGAGACCGATACGGTGCAGTTGGGCAACAGCGAGGAGGTCAGGGCCGGTGGGCCGATCCAAGTGACGTCCGGTAACACCCTGACGGTAGGCCGAGCGGTCACCACTACCGGGACCGAAGGAACCGTCAGTTTGACTGCTGATGCCGGGGATCTGGTAATCAATGACCGGAAAATCACGGCCACCGGAGCGGTCGATCTCACGGCGGCGAACAATGTGGCCTTGGGTCGTATCGAGGCTGGTGGCAACACCATCACCGTCACTGCGGACAGCGATAACACCGCCGGCGGCGCGATCAGCGACAACTGGACCTCTGGTGATGGCGCGGGCAACGAGAACCTCGTCGGCGGCAATATCAACCTGACCGCAGGCAGCGGCATCGGCATTGATGAGTCGGGCACGGTTGACGCTATCGACACTAAGGCGGACCGCATCGATGTCACCACCGGCACCGGGGGCATCTATCTGGCCGAGACCAACGAAGTGACGTTAGGCAATACCCAAGAGGTCACCGCCGCTGGACCGATCCAGGTCACCGCCGGCAACACCCTGACCGTAGGCCAAGCGGTCACTACCACCGGGACCGGAGGAGCCGTCAGCTTGACCGCCGGCACTGCTGACACCGGCGATCTGGTGATCACTAACCAGAGGATCAAGGCCAGTGGGGATGTCACCCTGACGGCGGGGAACAATGTTGAATTGGGTCGTATCGTTGCCGGTACGGAAACTGATTGGAAGGATATTACCGTCACTGCGGGCGGTACGGTCACCGACAACAACTCCAAGGTTGAAGACGGTAACGAGGAGGAAAACCTGGTCGGTGACAATATCAAACTGACCGCAGGCAGTGGTATCGGTACGAGTGAGAGTGAAACCACTGATATCGATACTGCCGCGGACCGCATCGACGCGAAGATCACTGGTGCCAGCGGCGGTATCTTCATTGCTGAAACCGACGCGGTGACCTTGGGCAACACAGAAGCAGTCACCGCCGCTGGACCAATCCAAGTCACCGCCGGCAACACCCTGACGGTAGGCCAAGCGGTCACTACCACCGGGACCGAGGGAGCCGTTACCTTGACCGCTGATGCCGGGGATCTGGTGATTGATGACCAGACCATCACGGCCACCGGAGCGGTCGAGCTCACGGCGGCGAACAATGTGGCCTTGGGCCGGGTCGTGGCCGATAGCAACACCATCAGCGTCACTGCGACCAGTGGTGTGATCAGCGACGCCTGGTCGGGTGAAGATGCGGGCAACGAGAACCTCGTTGGTGGCGATATCAGCCTGACTGCGGGCAGCGGTATCGGTGCGAAGGAAAACGACCCCTCAGTGGATACCGGCGATATCGACACCGAGGCGGTCAGCCTCGACGCGAAGATCACTGGTGCCACCGGCGGTATTTTCATCACTGAGACCGGCGATGTGACCTTGGGCAGCAGCAACACGAAGTCGGGGACCACTGAGTCGATGACCACTGGGGGTGGAGCCATCGAGGTTACTTCCGGCGGCAATATGACCGTAGCGCAGGCGGTCACCACCGCCGGGAATGGGAAAATCGATCTGACCACCACGGCCGGCAATCTACAGGTCGATGCCGAAGTCAGGGCCGGTGGCGATCTGGTTCTGGATGCGGCGGGTCTGTTGGAGACGGCCGACGGTCCTGCCTTGAGCGTGAACGACGGCGGCCTTTTGAGCGCCGGGGGGGCGGTTAGTCTCGCGGCACGTGGGGGTAACATCGCATTGGGTCGTGTCGTGGCTGGTACGGACGCTGATAGGAAGAACATCACCGTCACTGCAGGCGGTGCAATCAGTGACCACGACACCGCGGCTGAAGGCCCAGGTAACGAAAACCTCGTGGGCGGCGCCATCAGCCTGACCGCAGGCACCGGCATTGGTGGTGCGACGGTAGGCGACGATATCGACACCGCTGCAACCAGCATCAGCGCCGATACCGCTGATGGCGGCATCGACATCGCCAACACCCTGGGCTCCCAGGTCACTGTGAGTAGCCTCACCAGCAGCGGCACCGGTGACATTCGGTTCGATCAGAGCGGGGGCGGAGCGGTGGATTTCGCCACCGTCACCACCAACGATGGGGCCATCACCCTGACCAACACGGGTGCTGGCCTGAGCGTTACCGGATCGGTCGAGGCCGGCGGTGCGGGCAAGAACCTCACCCTTACCACCACCGGCTCCGGCGACATCACGCTCAGCGGGACCACCACCGCCGCAGATGACGGGACTCCCTCGGACACGGATGACAAGGTGCACATCACTTCCGCCGGGGCCATCGACGGCGCGGGATTGGTCACGGCCGCTATCGCCGAGCTCGATGCCGCTACCGGCATTGGAGGCGCCACGCCGCTGGCGTTGGCAGCGGCTCGCATCAGCGCCGACACCACCGATGGTAGCGTTGATGTTGACAACACCCTGGACTCCCAGGTCACCGTGAGCAGCCTCACCAGTGGTGGCACCGGCGACATCCAATTCGATCAGAGCGGAGGCGGAGCAGTAGACTTCGCCACCGTCACCACCGACGATGGGGCCGTTACACTCACCAACACGGGTGCTGGACTGAAGGTTACCGGACCGATCAAGGCCGGCGGTACGGGCAAGAACCTCACCCTTACCACTTTCGGCTCCGGCGACATCACCCTCACCGGCACCACAACCGCCACGGATGACGAAGTGCACATCACCTCCGCCGGGGCCATCGACGGTGCGGGATTGGTCACGGCCGCTATCGCCGATCTCGATGCCGCTACCGGCATCGGGGATACCACGGCCTTGGAGTTGGCAACGGCTCGCATCAGCGCCGACACCACCGATGGCGGCATCGACATCGACAATACTTCAGCCTCTGCCGTCACTGTCACCAGCCTCACCAGCACCAATTCCGCCGGCAATGCAAGCGGCGACATCCGATTCGATCAGAGCGGAGGCGGGGCGGTGACCTTTAGCACCGTCACCACCAACGACGGGGCCATCACCCTGACCAACACCAACGCCGGACTCAGCGTTAGCGGACCGATCACCGCCGGTGGTGCCGGCAATGCCGTCAACCTCGATGCGGCAGGCTTGTTGCACATCGCCGCGGCCGTCAGTGGAAGCAATGTCGAGCTTACGGGTGGCACCGGCATCACACACACTGCCGCTGGCGACGTCACCTCCGGTGGCACCATCACCGCCACGGCTGAGGCCAACGACATCAGCATGGCCGACGGTACCCGCTACAGCGCCGGGGGAGCGGTCAGTCTCACGGCGCAGAATAACATCGCCTTGGGTCGGGTCGAGGCCGGTGCCGCTATCTCTGTCACTGCCACCACCGGGGCAATCAGCGACAACACGGCGGCTGAAGGTGCGGGTAACGAGAACCTCGTCGGTGGTTCTCTTACCCTACGAGCAGCTACCGGCATCGGTGCGTCGGGTGGTGCTGCCGATATCGACACTGCCGCGGGTAGCATCGACGCGCAGACCACTACCGGCGGCATTTTCATCGATGAGACCGATGCTGTGACACTGGGCCCAGTAACCACCGGCAGCGGAGGCGGGCCTATCGAGGTCACCGCTGGCGCTATGACCGTAGCCCAGGCCGTCACTACCGCTGGGGGTGGGGCAATCAGCTTGACCACTACGGCCGGCGATTTGCAGGTCGGTCAGGCGGTCACCGCCGGTGGTGCTTTGAGCCTGGATGCAGCGGGCCAGTTGATCGTTGCTGCGGCCGTCAGCGGCAGTGGGGTCGAGCTCTCCGGCGGCGCCGGCGTCGCGCACACCGCTGCCGGAGACGTCACCTCCAGCGGCGGCATCACCGCCACGGCAGCGGCCAACGACATCAGCATGGCCGACGGTACCCGCTACAGCGCCGGGGGGGCGGCCAGTCTCACGGCCCAGGGCAGTGTTGCACTGGGTCGTGTTGAGGCCGGTACCAGTATCACCGTCACTGCCGCGACCGGGGCGATCAGCGACAACACGGCGGCTGAAGGCGCGGGTAACGAGAACCTGGTCGGTCGTGACGTCAGTTTGACCGCGGCCACCGGCGTCGGTGCCTCAGGTGCGGCCGCCGATATCGACACCGCCGCCGATACCATCGATGCCGGCACCCAATCGGGAGGTATCTACCTGGCCGAGACCGACGCGGTGCAGTTGGGCAACCAGGCGTCGGTAACCACCGGCGATGGGGGCGGAGCCGTCGAGGTCACCGCCGGCGGTGCCCTGACTGTGGCCCGAGCGGTCACTACCGCCGGGGGTGGAGCCATCAGGCTGACCACCAGGGCCGATGACTTGCAAGTCGAGGATCAGGTCACCGCCGGCGGTGCTTCAAGCCTGGGTGCGGCGGCTCGGTTGATCCTTGCCGCTGCCGTCAGCGGCAGCGAGGTCGAGCTCTCCGGCGGCACCGGCATCGCGCATACCGCCGCTGGAGACGTTACCGCCACCAGCGGCGCCATCACCGCCGTGGCCGCGGCCGGCGACATCGACATGGCCGACGGCACCCTCTACCAGGCGGCTGGAAATGCCGAACTCAGGGCCCAGGGTAGCGTCGCATTGGGTCGTATCGATGCCGGTGCCGATGCCATCGCCGTCACCGCGACCGCGGGTGCGATCAGTGACAACACGGCGGCTGAAGGCGCGGGTAACGAAAACCTGGTCGCCGGCGACCTCAGTCTGACCGCGGCCACCGGCATCGGTGCGCCGGGCGCGGCCGCCGATATCGACACGGCTGTAGACACGATCAATGCCCAAACGACTCGTTCCGGCGGCATTTATCTGGCCGAAACCGATGCGGTGACCCTGGCTTCGACCACCGGAATCAGCGCGGCGGCGGGAGCGGATATCGATATAAGATCAGGCGGCGAGATGGTCGTCGAAGCAGGGGATGTGCAGGCCTTCGCAAGCGGTGACATTCGGCTCACCGCCACCGCCGGCGATCTGGTTATAGGCGGTGAGGTGGCAACGGACTCCGGTGACCTGGAGCTCACCGCAGACGGATCGATCCGGCAAGCCGAGGGGAGGCGGCTGCGGACCAGGAGCGACAACCAGGGGACGCTGGGGAGAGGGCTGCTGCGGACCAGGAGCGACAACCAGGGGACCCTGGCCCTGCGCAGCGGTCAGGCCATCGGCACAGCGGATGCCCCGATCCTGACCGATGTGGCTATCCTCGCTGCGGAGGCCGCCGGCGGTGGCGTATTCGCGACGCAGGTAGACGGCACGCAGGGCAACCTGGTGATCGGTACGACCACAGGGGCCAATCCGCTGACCGGCATCACGGCCCACAATGGTGACATCGAAGTGACCACCCAGGGGTTCGGCTCGCCACCGGATTACGGACGGCTCGACATTCTTGGTCGGGTGCGCGTCGTAGGAAGCGGCGATATTCGGCTGTGCGCCGAGGCAGCGCAAAGCGACCTCGTTATACGCAATATCGTCAGTACGGATAAGGGTATCGTCGAGCTCGAGGCCGGGCGCCGTATCATCTCGGATTTCGATCTATCGGGATTCCTGATTCGGCACGATACGGTCGTCGATTCCTCGCTCCAGTTGACGCGCAGTCTGTTCGAGAACCTGGCCGAGGCCTACGCGGTTCCCGATTACAGCGTCAATGACGAGCTGGATTTGATGTATTTGAGCAGCCCCAACGAAGCCATCTGGGGAGAGAACAGGAGGCGTGATGAGGATGAAGCAGCAGCGGGCTCCGAAGCGGAGTGAGTACACTGGGGAACGAATTTTTGCATGCGCGACACCGTACTCCCTCCATGCCGCCGGCCTACGCGGACCTCACTTTGGGCGTAGGTTGCGTTAGAGGCTGTCTAAAAACTAACACATTGATTTTAAATCGGTAGGCTGGGTCGAGGGACGAGACCCAGCGAACCAAGCTTGCTCGTAAAAGCTGGGTTTCGTTCCTCAACCCAGCCTTCTATGAGGCCCCGCTTGTCAACCCCCAGGGCGTTGGTTTTTTCGCCGGCTCAATCCGGCGGTCAGTGTGCTTTAGGTGTTGTCGTTCACGGTAGCCGGTTCCTCCTGGATTGCATGGAACTGGTGGGCCACGGGTGGCTCACACCAACGCCGTTCGGTTCGACTCGCTGCGACCTGTTCGTACCGTGCGCTGCGTCGGGTGTCGTTCAAAGTGGGCACGAACCGTGCCGCGACCACCTTCTATCCGTGCCGGCCCGTGGCCGGTCACCTCATCGTGCATGCGCCCCTTGGCGCCGGTGACACCCGCGGTGAACACGCCCCATCTACAATGTCGGTCCGGTTCTCGACCTGGCTGGGTTACGGGCGTGCGCGACCGCAGGAAAGGGTACAAACGGGCTGACTTGGCCTCCTGTCGAGGCGTTCTGGATCCCCCCTGGTTGCCGATCGCTCAATGACCGGTAGACCGGCTCATCCCGGCGTCGGTTAGGCAACGCCGACCTTTAAACGGGCCCCCGCCGGCACCACACCCGATTCGACAAACCGCCACAGGTCGATCAGTAGACGCCGCGCCAGGGCCACGATGCCGATCCGGCGCTGGCGTTTGCTACCACCGCCGAAGCGTTCCTGGAACCAGCAACTGTGTTTGCTGTCCGGTTGATAACGCAGCCACAGCCAGGCCAACTGGATCATTAGCGCCCGCACCCGCCGGTTGCCCGCTTTGCTGATCCCCTGGTCGCGCGCCAGGTTACCGCTGCTGTACGGCGTCGGCACCAACCCGGCCAGACTCGCCAGCTGCCGGCGGTTGGTCAGCTCCCGCCAACCGAACAGCTCCATCACCAGCACCCACGCACTGACCCAGCCCACTCCGGTCAGCAACATGAGCGAGCGCACCCCCTGGGTACGGTCAGCGCTTTCAATCAGCTCGCTGATCGCTTGCTCAACGGCCCGCAACTGCGCTTGCACCCCTTGTAGACGCTCCCATTCCCGGATCAAGCTGGCTTTCAGGTGCGCCGGCAATCCGCTGCCGTCGAACAGTTTTACCGCTTCCAGGCGCGCCACAAAGTCTTTGCCAATCGGGAGCCGCACCCCCTGGGCCACCAGTTTACTACTCAGCCGATTGCGATGGCGCGTGCGTTCAGTGAGCAAGTCCTCGCGTTCGCGGTGTAGTTGCCGCAGGTCTTCCCACACCGGCTCCGGCACCCGCACCACCCGCCACACCCGGCGTTCACCTCGTGCGTAGCGAATCAGTTTCTCCAATAGCGCCTCGGCATCCAGCCGATCCGTCTTCGCACGCCGCGCACGTCGGGAGACCTCAATGCTGGCCGCATCCACTACCTGGTTCGCGATCCCCAACTTGCCCAACTGCCGGTGCACCCAGAAACCGTCCCGCCCCGCTTCGTAACAACTCACCACCGCCACCTCCGGCGACAGCCCCCACTTCGCC
This sequence comes from Candidatus Thiosymbion oneisti, assembly GCF_004359955.1. Taxonomy (NCBI): domain Bacteria; kingdom Pseudomonadati; phylum Pseudomonadota; class Gammaproteobacteria; order Chromatiales; family Chromatiaceae; genus Candidatus Thiosymbion; species Candidatus Thiosymbion oneisti. Next base: position 16,251 of record NZ_SMSC01000028.1, on the reverse strand, counting down.
TTCACCTTGGTGAGTTCCTCGCACAGGGCCGCTATGTCGCCCGCTGCGATCACCACTTGGCGCTGCCGCGTGCCGTCGCCGAACGCCAACCGCCACTTCGTGTTGCTCAGCTCCAGTGCCATGTACAGCACCGTTGCATTCTCGTACTCTTGGGCTTGAAGGTCCGCAGTCATCTTTGGGTTCTCCTCTTTGGCTTGGTTTGCCCCTTAAGGTTAACCCGCTGCGGGCCTTCATAGGATCTACCGCCTACGGCCCTTTTTTAGGCAACCTCTCAGAAGCGAGCAACCATGCCCCTCAGCCAATGAGCCCGCAGCCTCGCGGTCACCACCCCCCTCGGCGAAGATGTTCTGCTCCTGCGTTCCATGAGTGGCCGCGAACACCTGAGCACCCTGTTCGAATACCAACTGGAACTCATCAGCAAGTCTGTGAATATCAAGCACGAAGACCTGCTCGGCCAACCCGCCACCGTGCGGCTGGAACTGCCGGATTACCAAACGCGCTACTTCAACGGCATCGTCAGCCGTTTTTCCCACACCGGCTTCGACGGGAGCCTTGCCATCTACCAGGCCACCCTGGTCCCCTGGTTCTGGTTGCTCTCCTGCACCACCGACTGCCGCATCTTCCAGGACCAGACGGTGCCGGAGATCGTCAAAGAAATCTTCCGCGAGCATGGCTACATCGATTTCCAGGAATTCTTGATTAACGAGCTCTACCTCCCACGACGCTATTGCGTGCAATACCGGGAGACAGATTTCGCGTTCATCAGCCGGTTGCTGGAACAGGAAGGCATCCACTACTTCTTTCGGCACGAGGCCGACAAGCACACCCTGGTCCTGGCCGACGACAACGGTGCCCACCGCTCTATCGCCGGCTACGAGGAAATCCCCTACTACCCCCCCGATGAGACCGCACTGCGGGAACGGGACCATATCTCCGGCTGGTCCGTGGCCGGAGCGGTCCAGTCCGGGGCCTTCGTCCACACCGATTTCGACTTTACAGCGCCGCGCAAAGACCTGCTGACTGAGCGGGACCACCCGCATGAGCATGCCCGGGCGGATCTGGAGCGCTACGACTACCCGGGCGGCTACACCCAGTACGATCAGGGCGATGGCTGGGTGCGGGCGCGCATCGAAGAACTGCATGTGGATTACGAGACCGTAAAGGGCAGCGGCAATGCCCGTGGCCTGGCCACCGGGGCACGCTTCAAGCTGACCAAGTATCCCCGCCAAGACCAGAACCGGGAATACCTGCTCCTCTCCGCCGATTACCAACTGCGCTCCGATGTCTTCGGCTCCTCCGGAACGGCGAACACCGGCCCGGTCTTCCACTGTGAATTCACCGCCCTGGACGCCAAAACGCCCTATCGTCCACCACGGAACACCCCTAAGGCCCGGGTCCAGGGTCCCCAGACCGCCATCGTGGTCGGCAAAGCCGGCGAAGAGATCTGGACCGACCAATACGGCCGGGTCAAGGTCCAATTCCACTGGGACCGCTACGGCCAATCCGACGAGCAGAGCTCCTGCTGGGTGCGGGTTGCTCACCCCTGGGCCGGCAAGCACTGGGGCGCTGTGGCAATCCCCCGCATCGGCCAAGAAGTCATTGTCGACTTCCTGGAAGGTGATCCCGACCGGCCCATCATCACCGGCCGGGTCTACAACGGCGTCAACAAGCCCCCCTACGGTCTCCCCGCCGGCGCCGCCGTCAGCGGACTCATGTCCAACAGCACTAAGGGCGGCGGTGGTTACAACGAATACATCATGGACGACACCAAGGGCCAGGAGCTGATCCGTGAGCATGGTCAATTCGACAAAGACAGCACCATCGAACACGACCTGCGCGAGCATGTTCTGCATGATCGCAGCCGGGATGTCACCAACAACGAGACCATCCAGATCGGGAAGGATCGTGCCAAGACCGTCGGCAATGACGAGACCATCCGTATCGGACAGAATCGTAAAGAGCGGGTTGCCAGAAACGAGACCACCGCCATCGGCCAGGACCGTAAAGCGTGGGTCAGCAGAAACGAGACCAGCCGCGTGGGGCAGGACCGCAAAGAAAGAGTCGGCAAAAACCAGACCATAACGATAGGCGCCAATCGGATCGAAGTGGTCAGCGGCAACGAGACGGTAACTATCGCCGGCAGTAAATCGGAGACCGTTGCCATCGCCAAGGCGGAGAGCATCGGTGCCGCCAAGGCATTGAGCATTGGTGCGGCCTATCAAGTCAGCGTCGGCGGGGCGATGAATACCACTGTCGGCGGAACAAAGACAGAGGAGGTGGGCCTGCATTCCACGCAGACCATCGGGGGTAATCTGAGTATCGATGTCGGCAACGATACGTCCCACTCGACCGCTAATAAACACTCGATTTCTGCGACCGAGATCCTCCTTACTGGTAAAACCAAGATTACCTTATCGGTTGGAGCTTCCACGATAACTCTGACGCCGGCACTGATCGAAATCAAAGGTCCTTTGGTCAAGATCAATCGCTAGCGGGGTAAGAAACAATGGCACGGCCAGCAGCCCGCGTCGGCGATCAGCATACCTGTCCCCTGGTGGACCCAGGCCCTAAGCCCCATGTGGGAGGGCCTATCGCTCAAGGGTCAAGCGATGTCCAGATCGGAGGGAAACCGGCCGCGAGAATGGGAGATCCGGCGACATGTACAGGGCCTACGGACAAGATTGCATTAGGTTCGCCAACTGTTCTGATTAACGAATATCCAGCGGCCCGGCAGGGAGATCCGACCGTTCATGGTGGGGTTATTATTGGGGGATGTGACACGGTCATGATCGGGATGGGTAATTTCCCCTTTCCGATTTCAGTCAACGCAGATGGATCGATACAGGTTGGAAATAATATTAGGATCGAAGGCACACCGGATTTTCAGGGACGGACCCTTGGGGACATAGGACAAATTGCAACGACACCTTCATCCGACCCGACACGCGACCCGCAGGGTCTGACAACGCTGGAAAATATCGATAATGGTAGACATTCTGTGACAATCTTAGAAACAAGTGGCGCAAATGGAAGAATCAGTTACGATAGGGCAGCAGCTCAGGATCCGACAAGAGGCTCAAGTAGTACCATAGAGTATAATCCTACCTTCGAGCCTTCCACTGCTGCCGACCCAACAATAAGAGTACCCGCTGACGTAGTTCTTCAGCATGAGCTCGCGCATGCTGATCATTATTCTTCAGGGCAGGCCGACTTTTCCCCGGCGAAAAACCCTAACAACCCTCATAGGGACGAAGAAATAACGATCGAAGAGGAGAATCGTTATCGAGATGATCGTGGTATTCCAAATCGCGCAGATCATAGTACTGCATAGCTTGGTCCGATCTATGAGGAACATCGAACTTGGCTGGACCTTGGCTTATTTTGGGTTGATCTCGGTCTTGATAATGGGGTCTACCTCGGTACATAGCATGAGGTGCAACATGAAAAATCCGGTTTCGTCACCCGCGGAGACGGTTGATGAGGGCCTGGTCTTCCAATTTGGGATAGAGAGAGATACAAAGGTATTGACCATGCGTTACGCCGTAAGCAATCAGGCTGCTATTCCCGCTTATATCCTTGACCAGCTTTGGGGCTTTGACGTGGAAAGTTTGCCAGTAGTGGATAAACACAAGGCATATATTTCGTTCGGAGAAGATGGCATAGTGAAAATTGGCCTGTTTATCCACCCACTACCAACAATGAAATCCGTCTACTTGTCCATCGTACCCTATGCTCATGTCCTTCGACCAGGTGAATCGCGGAAAGTTGAACTTGCGTTTTCTTTGCCCATTGCGGAATACAACCCCTATTATTGGCCTACTGATTCGAGTAAATGGCAAACCAAAAAAGCCTCCGGGGTGCAGCTATGGATTGGTTATTTCATGTCGCAAGAGGATATGAGTGTCCAGACAACGACCATCGATGATGCCTATGAGGTACGATACCCCGGAATTATGCGTTCGACAAAGGTCTGGAAATCGCCGGTCATTGCATGTGACCTGATGGTCAGACAACGCCAGGATCTATTCGAGAGGTTTGACTGATATACTCAATGGCTCTTTACGGATTCCAAACTGTTATCGTGAAAATCGCCGCACACCTTCCGACCATGACTCAGTCGAGAGAAAGAAAGGGACACACATTTTGTTCCTACTCCCTACTAGCGACCAAACAACCCCTAGGGGAACAATCACGGTCGGATACACCACAGCGCTCGTCGAGACGAAGGAGCGGGATCCATGAAAAGTATGACTACAGCAGCAGAGAGTGAGGCGACCTCCCTCCCATTGGTGGGGCAGCAGACCCTTGTCATTGAGAATGATGCTCGGGGTAACCGGCTGCGTATCCTTGATCCGCACGGTCAGGTCACACTGAGCGTCGAAGTGGCCGAGGCGGGGAGGCCGGTGCTTCGCTTCGACAGTGGCCTGCAGATACGGACGGAAGGCCACTTGGAATTCGAGGCACAAGGTGTGGCCATTCGTGGCCGCGATGAAGTACGCATCGAGAGCGGGGCCGATGCGCACATCCACGCCGCCGGCAACCTGAACCTCAAGGGCAATGGCGACGTCGAGCTACAGGGAAAGCAGGTCCGGGTCAACTGATAGGGGCTGTTGACACTCTTGACAGCTACACTGCTGATATCGTAACCGGATCACGCGATTAGAAACTGTTTGCTGAATCAAAAGCCCAACCACTGAGTTGGGCTTTTTCCTCTTAGCGGCTCATCTGAATCAACTCAATATCTTTCTTGAGCAAATCATTCACGAATACCGAGAGATCAACGCCTTTGGCATTAGCAATGGCGGCAAGTTTATTTTGCACACTGGTTTCCAGATGGATGGGCAGTTGCAGCTGCGCATTTTTGTGATAGAACTTGCCGCGTGTGCCGCCAGAGAAATCGATTTCCTCGGGTATGTCGTCATTGTCATGTGCTTGTGTCGTCATCGTCTTCACCTTACCGAGGTTCGTTCTGGTATTGCTGCCGTTCCCGAGGTGTGGCTTCGCGTGCCGAGATCAGGCGGATTCTTGCCGTGTCGGCATCCAGGAGTTGGTAGGTATGCGACACGGCCAGCAAACGGCCCTCGCTGGTTTGCCCCAAAGTAAACCAGCGTTCCTCCGTGTCGCTATGGGCTTCATCGAATACGGTCAGCGCCAGCGGGTCAAGCATAACCATCACAGCCTGCGCGAAGGTGACCCCATGCTTGACTAGATTACTCTGAGCCTTTGCGTTATCCCAGGCAACGTCAAGTAGTGCGATCTTTGAAACACCCACTTTGCTCGTATCCCTCCTCGCGGCACAGACTTAAATCATCGGGCTACTTCCCTACGCTGATCACCGGAAAATCCAGCGGTTTACGTGTGGGAGGTTGTTTGGCCGACTCCCGTTGCTTCAGGGAATCCACGGAATCCTCCATCTTGGCGATCCGATCTACCGGAAGTGACCGGATCTTCTCGATCAAGGTTTGTGCGTGTTGTGAAGGCATTGCCATGTCAACCCCCTATGGATTCATGGATTCCGAACTGTTATCGTAAAAATTGTCGTAATCACCTTTCGACCTCGGCCTACCAGTCGGGGAAGTGCGGTCCAGGGCAGGTATACTAGGGGGTGTTGACATTTAAATCTAACCGGCTGTTTTTCATCTGTGAAATGGTCGCAACACACTGTCATTCCGAGCGGAGCGAGGGATCTTAAGATCCCTCGCTCCGCTCGGAATGACAAGTTTCTGTAGCGTTCGCTGTACAGATTTTCTAAATGTCAACACCCTTCTAGAGATCCATATGGCCGAACTCATCCCAAAGGAACGGCTTCAGCCCTCGCTGCTGGATCGGCTCACGGATGACGAGCCGCGCCAGGACAAGGAGTCGCGGGAGCAGCGGGTGCTTTCTCCCCGTCAGTTGCGCAGCTCCGTGATTCGCGACCTCCAGTGGTTGCTCAACGCCGTCGATTTGGCCTCGGTGCAGGACTTATCTCCCTACCCCTACGTGGTCGATTCGGTGCTCAACTATGGCCTGCCGGATTTGGCGGGCAAGAACGTCTCTGGTCTGGAAGTCGGCTCATTGGAGAAAGGCCTGAAGGACATCATCCAGCGTTTCGAGCCCCGTATCCTGCCCGATAGTCTGGAGGTCCGCGCGGTGGTCGACGCGGACAGCATGAGCCACAACGCGGTCCGGTTCGACATCGAAGGGGAGCTCTGGGGCCAACCACTGCCACAGCAGCTCTATCTCAAGACCGAGGTCGATCTGGAGTCCGGGGCCTTCGAGGTCTCCGAGCGGTAACTGCCGAGTAGCTGATCATGGACCCCCGCCACCTGGAATATTACAACCGTGAGCTGCAACATATCCGCGAGATCGGCGGGGAGTTCGCCGCGGAGTTTCCGAAGATCGCCGGGCGCCTGGGCCTGAGTGGTTTCGAGTGCGCCGATCCCTACGTCGAGCGGTTGCTGGAAGGCTTTGCCTATCTCGCGGCCCGGGTCCAGCTCAAGATCGACGCCCAGTTCCCCACCTTTACGCAGCACCTGTTGGAGGTGGTCTATCCCCACTACCTCGCACCCATGCCCTCGATGGCGGTGGTCCGGTTCCAGCCGGACCTTGCCGAGGGGGCCTTGGCGGAAGGCTATGTCGTACCCCGCAACAGCCCGTTGAAGGGTGAGAAGGTAAAGGGACAGCGCACGGCCTGTGAATATCGTACTGCCCACGAGATTACCCTGTGGCCCCTGGAACTCACCGCGGCTGAGTACTTTGTCCATGCCGGTCCCGTGGTCAAGACCGACCTTAGGGTGCTCAAACGCAGCAAGGCCGGCATCAGGCTACGCCTGCGCTGTACCGCGGACCTGACCCTGGACCGGTTGACACTGGATCACCTGCCTCTGTTCCTGCGGGGGGCCGACGAGCTGCCGTTCCGTCTCTATGAGCTGCTGTCGGCACAGCCGGTGGTGGTCATCGTCCAACCGACCGCACGTCCCCTGCCCTGGTGTGATCTGCTCGATCCTGCATCGTCGATCGTCCCTCGGGGGTTCGCGGATGAAGACGCGCTTCTCCCTTATCCTCCGACCTCCTTTCAGGGCTATCGTAACCTGCACGAATACTTTGCCTTTCCCGAACGCTTCCTATTCGTCGAGCTGCGCGGCTTGTCCGCATCCCTGCGACGCACGGCGAGCAAGGAGCTCGATATCATTATCTTGCTGCCGCGGCGTGACCCTGTGCTGGAGCAGGGCCTGGATGCCTCGAACTTCGCTCTGTTCTGCACCCCCGCCATCAATCTGTTTCCCAAACGCTGCGACCGCATCCGCTTGTCCGAGGGCGTCCATGAACACCACCTGATTCCGGACCGTACCCGCCCGCTGGACTATGAGGTCTATCAGGTGAACAGCGTCGCCGGGTACACGGAGGCCGAGCGGGAATTGCAGACATTCCTGCCTTTCTATGCCGCCCACGATCTGACCAGTCCCGGCGATCACCCGGCCTATTACAGCCTGCATCGAGTCCCGCGGCGCCTGTCGTCCCGCCAACGCCGAGAGGGACCTCGGACCAGCTATATCGGTAGCGAGGTCTACCTCGACCTGGTGGACACCGCCCAGACCCCGTACCGGAGCGACCTGTACCAGCTCGGAGTAACGACCCTCTGTACCAACCGTGATCTGCCCTTGCAGTTACCTATCGGTACCGGGAGCACCGACTTCGGCATAGCGGAAGGCGCGCCGGTGGCGGCGATCCGGGTCGTCGCCGGGCCGACCGCGCCGCGTCCTTCCCATGCCCACGGCGATACCGCCTGGCGCCTCATCAGCCACCTGTCCCTCAACTATCTGTCGATTGTCGACGGGGGCCAGGACGGCGCGGCGGCCTTGCGCGAACTGCTGGCGCTCTACGGCGACGCCGCCGACGCCGCCATCCGCAGGCAGATCGAGGGGGTGCAATCGGTTACCTCCAGGCCCATTACCCGCCGCCTGCCCGAAGCGCGACCCGTGACCTATGCCCGCGGCCTGGAGATCACCCTGTCCTGTGACGAGACCGCCTTCGAGGGGAGCGGGGTATTTCTGCTCGGTGCGGTACTCGAGCGCTTTTTTGCCCGCTATGCGGCTATCAACTCCTTTACGGAGACGGTCCTCAAGACAAACCGGGGAGAGATGATGCGATGGCCGGCAACCATCGGCCGCAGACAGATCCTGTAGATCTGTTTTCAGCCCTCGGGGAGGCGCCCTTCGGGTTCGATTTCTTCCAGGCGTTGCGACGGCTGGAGAATCTCTACCGCCACCAGCCCCGCCTGGGCAGCGCGACCAGGGCGGCGGACGATCCGGTACGGCTGGGGCAAGAACCCGCCACCACCTTTGCCCCCGCGACCATTGCCGGCTTCCAGGCCGATACGGACGGCAGACCGCCGCGCCTGGAGGTCCGCTTCCTCGGGCTGCTGGGACCGAACGGTCCCCTGCCCCTGCATCTCACCGAATATGCCCGGGACCGGCTCCGCAACGTCGACGACCCGACCTTCGCCCGTTTTCTGGACGTCTTCAACCACCGGATCCTGGGCCTGTTCTACCGGGGCTGGTCACAGGCCCAGCCCACGGTAAGCTTCGACCGCCCGGAGGCGGACCGCTTCGGCGACTATGTGGGGTCCTTGTTCGGCATCGGGATGCCGGCCTATTGCAACCGCGATGCTATGCCCGATCTGGCCAAGCGTCATTATGCGGGCCATCTGTCCTGCCAGACCCGCCATGCCGATGGGCTGCGGTCGATCCTCGCGGATTTCCTCAAGCTCCCGGTACGGATCGAGGAGCTGGTCGGGCATTGGCTCTCCCTCCCCACCGATCAGCACTGGCGGTTGGGCGAGTCACCGGCCACCGGTGCCCTGGGGGTGAACACCATCGTCGGCGCCCGGGTCTGGGACCGGCAGTCCAAGTTCCGGGTCCGCATCGGCCCGCTGGGGATGCAGGACTATGAGCGCCTGTTGCCCGGCGGCGCCAGCTTGGCACGTGTGGTTGCCGTCGTGCGCAACTATACGGGTGACCAACTGAGCTGGGACTTAAATCCGGTCCTGAAACGAGCGGAGGTCCCGCCCATCCGGCTCGGTGCGGTCGGTCTGCTGGGCTGGACCACCTGGCTCACCAGCCGCCCCTTGGCAAGGGACGGCGATGACCTTTTGTTGGACGCTATGGCCTGGCAGGGAGACGACGGGGGTTTGCCACCCAGGATGCCCGTGGCTTGAGGCTGAGTTAGGGGTTGTTGACAGTTATCCGAGCGCGGGCGAACGACATCCTTTATCCGCAGATTACGCAGATTTTCACAGATGAAAAAACAAAACAATCTGTGAAAATCTGCGTAATCTGCGGATTAAAAAGACCTGGGTCGGGCTAACTGGCCTGCCGCCAGGCAGACAGCGTGTTCGGACTTGGAGTGATGATATGGCTGTCAATGTGGATCGTGATCCCTTAAACCAAGGACCAAATCGGAATGACTAAAATCGATGATGCGAGATATTGAATGACCCAATCGACCGACGAGGACTATTTGGCCATTCTCACGGGCTATATTCAGGTCTGCGCCACGTACAAGCCGAAACTCGGCCATGGTGCAAAGGCCGGATATGAACTCGACGAGTTCCAGCGTATCTACAGGGCTGATCCCTTCTACAATTGGCTTGGCCTTGACAATCCCCTCATGTACGCGGCCCACAAAGCCGCAGGGGGGATGACCAGTATCTATCGGCAAATCGGCATGGGCTGCGAGTTTCTGTTCAGGCGTATCCTGCAAGACCAACTTGACCTAAACGACGAAGACGTGAGGTGGTCCTATACGCTTCCGCGTGTGGGCGGCGGAAAGGCGCGGAAACTTCACCTCGATGCACGTATCCCCATTTCGAGTATCGCAGATACCGCGCGAAGGCGTCGCGTTCGATCCTGGATGCGGAATGCCGCAAACCGGATTGATATCGATTCTGCCATTGCCAAGACCCTACAAGGTATCGTCTTCGAGATCCGACAGGGTTACAAGAGCAAGGACTCCAAGCGGCAGAATGCGGACATTGCCAATGCGGCTACGGCTTACACGAAGGGGCTCCTTCCTTGCGCGGGAATCCTCTCGCTTCAGATAGACGAAGATATTGCACAGCGTTACCGCAACGAAAGATGGATGCTCCTCACGGGGTTGACGGACAATGCTTCCTCTGACGAATCGTTTTACGGCTTTTGCAAAGATGTGATCGGATACGATCTTGCCGGTTTCTTCCAGCGCAATAGTCCCGCCATCAGGAAGGAGGTAGAGGCCATGCTCATGGCACTCTTGACGCCATCATGAGTAAGGTTCAATTTTCCGAATCAGCTCAGCAAAACGCCGATCTAACTTTCAAGCTCAACCGCCACTATGGAAGGCACGGTTGGCTTCGTCTCACGCCTGCATACTCCGTGAAACTTGTCTCCGAAATCTTGACGGCTTCGGATCGAGGGATTCGGGTTCTCGATCCTTTTTCCGGGACCGCCACAACCCCTCTTTGTGCCGCCTACGCTGGTAACACCGCGACCGGAGTAGAGATCAACCCTTTCCTCACATGGTTCGGAAACGTCAAACTCGCCACCTATTCTCCTGCTTGCGTTCGTCGTGCCAGTGATGCGCTCGCCCACCTGATCTCCCAAGCGACCCGTAAGCAGGCCAGGCCCGTGGCCCCACCTCCGATGCACAACCTCCAAAGGTGGTGGAACCCGGAGAAGCTGGATTTCCTGTGTAAATTCAAGGCGGCCTTGGATAATACTATTCGCCACGACTGTGCGACCCGAGACCTGCTACTCGTCGTTTTCTGTCGTCTCGTAATCAACTTCTCCAACGCCGCATTCAACCATCAGTCAATGTCCTTCAAGGACAAAGTGAAGGTGGACGCTTCAAAGGAGCGGCAACCGGCATTGTTCGACTTGGAGCCCGACCTTGCCTATATTGCACGTACCGAGGGACGGGAGATTCTCAGTTCCGCCAGCAACAATCCTAGCGGTGCTGCGAGCGTGATTGCCGGTGACTCCCGTTCCATATCGAATGTAGTTTGCGGTGAGTACGATTTGCTCATAACATCGCCTCCCTATCCTAACAGGATGTCCTACATTCGAGAGTTGAGACCGTACATGTACTGGCTCTGTTACCTAAACAATGGCCGGGATGCTGGTGACATGGACTGGTCCACCATTGGGGGGACGTGGGGAATAGCCACCAGTAGACTTCTGGAGTGGCATCGATCTCCCGATGGCTTCTACCCACCGTACTTCCAGACGATTCTATCCGGAATACGAAAGGCCGATAATAAGAGCGGTATTCTCTTGTCGAATTACGTCGCGAAGTACTTTGAAGACATGTGGCACCACCTCAGAGATGTAGCGAACGTGATGAAGATAGGCGGGACCGTTCACTACATCATTGGTAACTCAAGGTTTTATGACACGGTCGTTCCGGTCGAGCGGTTATTTGCCGAAATGCTCACAGAGTCAGGGTTCAGTGATGCGCGCATCACACGCACTCGAAAACGAAACTCGAAGAAAGAGCTTTACGAGTTTGACGTCAGTGCAAGAAAGTGAACAACAGCTGACAACCGGTTACAGCGGAAGGCGTTCCGCCACCGCTGGATCGAAGCGTTAGAGACTGTCTAAAAATGCCAACAGACCCTAGGTACTAGAAACCATTGAAGAGCTTATCTCCTAAGTAGAGATACGAAAACGTTTCCCACAATCAAAGGCTTTGTCATGGTTGCGTTTTTGCACCACAGAGGGCACCGAGAACACAGAGAACAGAAGAGAACGCAAAGGCGCAAGGACGCAAAGGTTTTTTCTCTGCGTCTTGGCGTCCTGGCGTTGCGACATCTCATTCTCAGCAATTCTCTTTTCTCTGTGCCCTCTGTGTCCTCTGTGGTTATTTTCCTTTAATCTGCGAGAATCTGCGTCATTTGGGGACAAATGAAGCGGGTGGATAATTTTCCCATACTCAATCAGAATCCCGGCGACTTCGCTTTTTACCGCCAATGGATGCGAATTGCTAAGAAAATCGAAAGTAATGCCGCGTCTGCTCCCTCGTTCCCTTGGGAGGGTGTCGCAAAAGCCCCTCTCCCGCCGGGAGAGGGGTTGGGGAGGGGAACCAATGGCTTTAGTTTCGATACGGTTAGTAACGCAGACCGGTCGCAATCGGCTCGCCATCATCGACGGCTCTTGATCCATCTGCGTCGATTTGCGTTCATTTGCGGATAACTCTTCCGTGTCGGGATCATAGAGGGTTCGTAACATGACAGAAATCAGCCGCACGGCATTGTTCGGAAAGCTCAACAGCTTAGGTTATAAGGCCATCGAGAGCGCCACCGTCTTCTGCAAGATGCGGGGCAACCCCTACGTCGAGCTGGTGCATTGGCTCCATCAGATCCTCCAGAACCAGGACTCGGATCTGCACCGCATCATCCGCGGCTTCGGCCTGGATCCGTCCCGGCTGGCGCAGGATTTCACCACCGCCCTCGACCGCCTCCCGCGGGGATCGCGCTCCATCTCCGACCTCTCCTCGGATGTGGAGGAGGCCGTGGAGCGCGGCTGGGTCTATGGCACCTTGCTGTTCGGCGAGTCCCAGGTGCGTACCGGTCATCTCGTGGTGGGCATCCTTAAGACCCGCGGCCTGCGCGCGGGACTGGTGAACATCTCCAAGGAGTTCGACAAGATCGGTGTCGATGCCTTGACCGAGCGCTTCGACGAGCTCCTGAGCGGCTCCCCGGAAGAACGGCTGGGCGCGACCGACGGCTTCCAGGTCGGCGGCGGCGCGGCTCCGGGCGAGGCCAGCGGCGCCATGGCCCCCGCCCAGATGGGCAAGCAAGAGGCCCTGCAGCAGTTCTCCCTCGACCTCACGGAACGGGCCCGCAACGGGGAGATCGACCCCATCGTCGGGCGCGACGAGGAGATCCGGCAGCTCGTGGATATCCTCATGCGCCGGCGGCAGAACAACCCCATCCTCACCGGCGAGGCGGGCGTCGGGAAGACCGCCGTGGTCGAGGGCTTCGCGCACCGCATCGCCGCCGGCGAAGTGCCGCCCCCCCTCCGGGACGTCACCCTGCGCACCCTGGATATCGGTCTGTTGCAGGCCGGCGCCAGCATGAAGGGCGAGTTCGAGAACCGACTGCGTCAGGTCATCGAGGAAGTCCAATCCTCACCGACGCCCATCATCCTGTTCGTCGACGAGGCCCATACCCTGATCGGCGCGGGCGGTGCCGCCGGCACCGGCGACGCGGCCAATCTGCTCAAACCGGCCTTGGCCCGGGGCACCCTACGCACCATCGCCGCTACCACCTGGGGCGAGTACAAGAAGCACATCGAAAAGGACCCCGCCCTCACCCGTCGCTTCCAGGTCATCCAGGTCGAGGAGCCGGACGAGGGGAACGCCATCCTCATGGCACGGAGTATCGCCACCACGCTCGAAACGCACCATCGCGTGCAGATACTCGACGAGGCCCTGGAGACGGCAGTAAAGCTCTCCCACCGCTACATCCCGGCGCGGCAGCTACCGGACAAGGCGGTGAGCCTGCTCGACACCAGCTGCGCCCGGGTCGCCATCAGCCAGAGCGCGGTCCCGGCAGCAGTGGAGGACGCCCGTCGCCGCATCGAAGGACTGGAGACCGAGCTGGCCATCATCGACCGCGAGACCGCCGTCGGCGTGGATACCGCCGCACGGCAACAATCCGCGCAGGACCGGATGGAAGCGGAACGAGACCGCCTGGCGACATTGGAAGGGCGTTGGGAGCAAGAACAGAGTCTAGTGGACCGAATCCTGGACCTACGGGCCCGGCTGCGGGGACGGACCGATGAAGTGGAAGGCACCGAGACGGCGCTGGCGGATACCGCCGATGGGGCTACCAAGACCCTGCCGGTGGACGACGAGTCGCCCTCCATACAGACCCCGCCGGAATCGGAAGGCAATGCCCAAACGCCCGGCCCGGAATCTCCGGCGGGCCACGAGCCGCCGCCCACGCCTGCTCCGTCAGGGCCGGAAGACGAGGGGCAACCGCTCAGCGCGGAGCAACGAGCCAAACTGCTCGACGAACTCAAGTCATTGCAGACCGAGCTCCAAGGGCTCCAGGGTGAGGCCCCGCTCATCCTCCCCAGCGTAGACGCCCAGGCAGTGGCCGCGGTGGTCGCCGACTGGACCGGGATCCCGGTGGGGCGCATGGTCAAGAACGAGGTCGCGGCGGTGCTCAAGCTCGCCGATACCCTGAACCAGCGCGTCATCGGCCAGCGCCATGCCCTGGAGATGATCGCCCGTCGCGTCCGGACCTCCCGCGCCCGGTTGGACAATCCAGACCAGCCCATCGGCGTCTTCATGCTGTGCGGACCCTCGGGGGTGGGCAAGACCGAGACCGGTCTGGCCCTGGCGGAGGCCCTCTACGGCGGCGAGCAGAATATCGTCACCATCAACATGAGCGAGTTCCAAGAGGCCCATACGGTCTCCACCCTCAAGGGGGCACCGCCGGGCTATGTCGGCTACGGCGAAGGCGGCATCCTCACCGAGGCGGTGCGCCGCAAGCCCTACAGCGTGGTGCTGCTCGACGAGGTCGAGAAGGCCCACCAAGACGTGCACGAGATCTTCTTCCAGGTCTTCGACAAGGGCTGGATGGAAGACGCCGAAGGGCGCTACATCGACTTTCGCAACACCCTGATCCTGCTGACCACCAACGTGGGCACGGAGCTCATCATGGGTCTATGTAAGGACCCGGAGCTCATGCCCGAGCCGGAAGGAATCGCCAACGCCCTGCGCCAGCCCCTGCTGAAGACCTTCCCCGCGGCCCTGCTGGGACGCCTGGTCGCCATCCCCTATTACCCGCTGAACGACGAGCTGCTCGCCGCCATCATCCGCCTCCAGCTCGGGCGCATCGCCGAGCGCATCGAGGAGAACCATCGGGTCCCCCTCACCTACGACGATGCGGTGGTCGCCCTCATCGCCGAGCGCTGCCGCGAGGTGGAGAGCGGCGCCCGGGTGGTGGACGCCATCCTCACCAATACCGTCCTGCCCGCGATCAGCCGGGAGATTCTCGAACGCACCCTCGCCGGGGACGCGCTGGGACGGGTCGGTATCAGTGTCGTTGAGGGTGGGTTTGAGTATGCCTTTGACTAGGGTGTGTTGACATTCAGCGAACCGCATCAGTCAGGTAGCCAAGTCGATTGGGATGCGTCATAACCCGAAATCGGGATCGGGATCGAAATCGGGATTCCGATTGCGATTCCGATCCCGATTTTGATTTCGATCTACCAGGCTCTCCAACAGTTCTAAGTAAAGAAAAACATGAATGAAAGATCAGTGGCATTTGTTTTCGGTTATATCCCTAATATCGATTACCCCAATAAAGAGGCGCAACACCATCAATTGAGTAAAAGATTTGCAATCGCTTTGGATACCTACCGGTCAAACAGTGATTCCATCCTGATTTCGGACAACGCATATTTCCTGCCAGGACCCCGGGACCCTTGGGACTCAACGACCAAGCCGATCCATCCGTGTTCTCGGAGCTGGGTGAGACGCCCGGACCGACCGGCTTCCACAACTACGCCGAACTCATCTCCCAGACCCCACCTCTGAGGCCCCCTGAGCATACCCAGACACCCTCGGAAACGCCGGAAACACCGCCTACCGATGCTGTCCTGTCCGAGGAGCCCATCTCCGGTACCGTTCCCGTCGGTGTCGGTATAGCATCGAAAGTCCGTATTCCCGTGCCCGGCAGCGGGGGTCTGTATATCGAGCTTTCTCCCCGTGGACGGCCTCCCCCAGGCGGCTCCACTTCCACGCTCTTTATCCAGGACAAGTTCGGCAAGCGGCATTTACGCCTGGATTTCGGGTATAACCCAAAGACCGACACGGTCAACTATCACTGGAATCAAAGAGGAACCTATAACGTATTTAGGATACAGGACCACACACCGGTGGGGCGTGGCGGCCAAGCACTATATAAGGGAGCCAGATATTTTCGTTATGCTGGACGAGTGTTACTGGTCGCCGGTGCGGCAATCGATCTCTATTCCATCGTCGTCGCTAAGAAGCGCCTCCGGTTGGAAGCTCTTCTCCGGCACCCCATCCGGTATACGGGCACTCCTGGGGTGGACCATCGATTGCGAGTGCCAACCCTTGCACCCGGAGCCTGTCCAATCGATACTTGGTCGCGATTTTCGGGAGAGAGAAGCCATGCCCTTGAGCCAACAAGCCCGGACCCTCGCGGTCACCACCCCCCTCGGCGAAGACGTCCTACTGCTGCGTGCCATGCGCGGC